>JBKQOR010000168.1:0-4657 GCA_052145435.1 Rhodomicrobium sp.
CGCGCGCATCGGCGAACTCTTGCCCTGGTCGCAGGCCTACGCCAAGCCCGCCATCGCACCCGAAATCAAAATTGCGGCGTAAGCCACGTCAAGCGGAGCCAGCAAGGGTGCCGGAGCACCGCTTACAGGTGGCACGCCAATTGGCGGCGAACAGCCGTCGCTGGTGGCGCAACAGCGGCATGCTCCTCGTAAGCGATGTTCTGACCACATCTTCCACTCTGGCGCGCGTGCGGGCATAATGCGGGGCCATGAGCACCCATCGATTTGAGCAAGCGTCACGTGAGCGGCGCGGCGTCGTCGGCTTGACAGGAGGCGTGTTATGCCAACGGCCCTAAATCCCATTTGCGCCTACTCCCGGGTAGCGATTGAACGGATGATCTCTGGCGTACGCCCCAAGCCGTTCCATGCGTCACAGCATGCATCGGCGATAGCTTCGTAAGTTTCCCAGCAGCTATAGCCATCGGCATGCAGATGGCCGGCGAAGGAGGCAAGATGGGCGCGGCAATGCTCGCCCTTACGGTCGGGCGTGTAGCGGTAAAGCACGGCGGGCGGCGCGGCTCCCGCATGAGGCCGCTCGTCGCGCAAGTAGACCCAGATGCGGCCGGTGTCCTGTCCGTCCCAATACAGAACTTTGACGAGATCGCCCCGGCGCCCCCGGAAGGCGAAGAGATGGCCAGCAAACGGGTTCTGCTTCAGCACCGCAAGGCTATCGAACCCCTTTCTCATGTCCGTCACGCCGCAGGCGAGATAGATACGTACCCCGGCCAGCACCGTGATCACCGCTTGCCTCGTCCAGCGCGCCGGGGAGCCTGGCCTGGAGAACGGGATCGATCTCCTCGTCCACCCTCAGGGTGCGGCCATTGCCAAGGCGATATCGACAGCACCGGTGCGGCGGCGCGCAGCGGGCGCTGTGCGAGGAGCCGGAAGCGAGGGCGCGGCGGCCACAGGCTCCTCTACCTTGACCGGCACGAAAGCAGCGGGCCGGGCCGGGCCGGGCCCGGCTTCTCCAGCAGCGGTGTGCCGGATAGGCGTTATGGATACCGTTTTCATCTGGTGGAGCCCTTGGCGTTCTGGCTCACGCTTAGCGCGGCGTTCTAGGCCGAAGTTCCTGGCGCGCCGCTGACGGTTCCCCTTTTGCTTCAATTGCTTACGATTGAAGCGGGGAGCGCGGTACTGTCTACACCGCGATGGCTGCGGCAAGATCGAGGGCTTGCTGCTGCTTTGGTGTGGGCCGCGTGGTGAGGCTGAACGTTACCTCGCCAGGGCCGGCATCCGTGCGGCGCATGGTGTTGCGCACAATGGTGGACAGGTGCGCGAGCAGGCCCCCGAAGCTGAGTGCGGGCGTGCCATCGGCGAGACGGCGGCTGTGCACCTTGGCGAGCGCGGCCTTGGAGCGCCTGGCCGGCGCCACGGGATCGCGCTCGCGTGCCTCGCCGGCAGGAGCCTTGTCCGTGAACAAGAGCGGCTTCCAGGCTTCGGCCAGGTGCCACTGCACGTAATAGGCCAGCATGGAGAGGAAGATGTGGGCCTTGACGCGCATCTCCAGGCGGTGCCGGATCGGGCGGACCTGAAGGTCCACGCCTTTCAGCGTGCGGAAGGCGCGCTCCACCTCGGCCAAGCGCTTGTAGTTCAGCACGGCGGCTCCGGCGCTCATCTCCGCTTCGGTAACGGAGGTGCGGATCACATAGAGGCCGTCGAGCGCCGCCTCGGCGGCGACGCGCGCCTCGTTGACGCTGAAGGCGAAGGCGGCATCCCGGATATCGAGATCGAAGTGTTTGCCAACCTTGTATTTGTTGAGGACCTTGCCAACGCGGATACCGATCTTGTCCCGCCCGGCGAGTTTGCCGCCGGCAACCATGCCCGCGATCTTCTGCAGCTCGCGCTCCGTCGCTGCGATCAGGTCCTTGCGTTTTGCGGTGCGTAACTTGGCAAGCTCCGGATTGCGGCATGCCACGAGCCGCTCACCAGGATAGTCTTCGCTCGTAAAGCTGATGAGATTGCGCTCGTCGAACAGATCGAGCTGCAATTGCCTGCTGTCCGCGAGCCTGGCGATGGCGCCGCTTTTAAGCGCGGTGATCCAACCGGTACCCGGAAGCTCGCGCATGGCCTCGATCTGCACATTGGAGATCATCCCCCGGTGCCCAACCATAACCAGCGAGGCGATGCTGAAGCTGCCGCGGACCTTCTCCACCTGCGGCAAAAACGTCTTGGGATCGGCCGTATTGCCCTCGAACACGGAGACCGCGACCGGGCAACCGCGGCTGTCCGCGAGCAGGCCGTAGTTCACTTGCAGCGTACCGGGCTTGCCGTCGCGGCTATAGCCGATCTTGGCCAGCGGGCAGGTAACACCCTCAAAGCTCGATGAGGTGAGATCGAACAGCACAAGCCCGCCCTCCTTCAAATGGCGCTTGGCCAGCCGCTTCTCGATCTTGTCCTGCCGCTCGATCAGCCAATCCATCGCCGCATAAAGCTCGTCCTCATGGGCATCCGCAACGCCAAGCTCCTCAGCCAGCGTGGTGTCCGCCCAGGCGTGCGTCATGGCGAGCTTGCTTGCTTCAGGGCTGATAATGCGTCCCGCGACCATCGCCGCCACGAGATCGCGCTCGCGCGAAGGCTTGCCGTCGATCAGCTTGTCGAAACCGAGCCGCTTCATGGCGGTCAGAACCGCCTCCACATGCCCGTGAGCCAGCGAGCGGATGCATTGGAGGCTGCCGCCTGCCGCGGGCGCCAGCCCCTCCCCTTTGAGCACCAGCCGGATGGCCTCCGCCTGCTCCAGCGTCAGCGCCGAAAGATTGGCGACGGTCCGCTTGCGGATGCGCTTGCCCTCGCGGATGCTTTCGCGGAGCAGAATGGCGGGCTTGGAGGCCCGGTTGGGCACAAGATCGATGTACATGCCGCAACGGATAGCCGATTTGCTGCGCCACGACCCGAGTCATATTGTCGCACTTACATGGGTACACTTGTGCAGCGCGACCCGCAGCCGCCAGGCTTACGTAGTTGAAACGCAAGGGCCATTGGCTATCTCCCGGCGCCGAAACGTCAGGAACTTCGGGCTAGGCTCGATAGAAATGGCGCTGCCATTCCAATATTCGGCCCGGCAGGTGCCGGACAGATCGCCGGGAGCAGAAGCGTAGCTCTGTAATCTGTTAACTCTTTGAAAAATATGGTGCCCAGGGCCGGAATCGAACCAGCGACACGCGGATTTTCAGTCCGCTGCTCTACCGACTGAGCTACCTGGGCAGCCGGGAGCGCGCGTTTGCGCCGCCGGAGCGGGACTTATAAGGGTTTTGGCGCGCCGTGTCGAGCGTGGATCTGCGCGAAATTTGCCGGCCGGTCTTGATCGGAGCGCCCATAACTGAGAAGAATAGCAAGGCGCGTGGCGCAGCTTTTCCCGCCGCTAGACTCGCGGAAGAGTCCTGGTGCGTAACGCATTGAAACTCCAAGCAAACCGGTTCCCCGTATGCTCAAAGTGCGCATCATCCCCTGCCTCGACGTGAAGGACGGCCGCGTGGTCAAGGGCATCAACTTCGTCGATTTGCGCGACGCGGGCGACCCCGTCGAGGCCGCCGCCGCATACGACGAGGCCGGCGCCGATGAGCTTTGCTTCCTCGACATCACGGCGAGCCACGAAAAGCGCGGCATCATCCTCGACGTGGTGGCGCAAACCGCCGAGCGCTGCTTCATGCCGCTGACTGTCGGCGGCGGGGTGCGCACGCTCGACGATGTGCGCGTGCTCTTGCGCGCGGGCGCCGACAAGGTCTCGATCAACACCGCCGCCGTCGCCGACCGCGCCTTCGTCGGCCGCGCGGCCGAGAAATTCGGCAATCAATGCATCGTCGTCGCCATCGACGCCAAGCGGGTCAGCGAGCCCGGCGAAGCCTCTGCCCGTTGGGAAATCTTCACCCATGGCGGCCGCAAGCCCACCGGCATTGATGCCATCGCTTTCGCCCGCGAGGTGGTCTCGCTCGGCGCCGGCGAAATCCTCCTCACCTCGATGGACCGCGACGGCACGCGCGCCGGCTTCGACTTGCCCCTCACCCGCGCCATCTCAGACGCGGTCTCCGTGCCCGTGATCGCCTCGGGCGGCGTCGGCACGCTCGACCACCTCGTCGAAGGCATCCGCGACGGCGGCGCCAGCGCCGTGCTCGCCGCCTCCATCTTCCATTTCGGCGACCACACCATCGGCGAGGCGAAGCGCTATATGGCGGCGGCGGGGCTGCCGGTGCGGCTGGATTGAGCCCGGTTCTGTTAAGGCGCCATCATAGGGAATGCACCTTGCGAAAGGCTTAATGTGCGGCTAGCGTGCGGATATTGCAGCGTAATTTTAGATGGCGGCGAAGTACCCTCTAACGCCAAATGCACCGTTTTATAGTTAATTCCGCGCTGGTTTTATATTTAACGGACTTTTTGGGGTCCATTTTTGGAGGTGAAAACGCGAAAAATTTCGATTTTTGCGGCGGGGAGAAATTCAAAATCGCCCCCGTTTACCATAGAGCGATTAACTACGATGCCCCGCTAGAGGAGGAGAGTGCCCGTGTAACTTGATGTCTGGAAATTACCTCCGAGGCCCGCTGGGCGAGGAGGCTGTGGACGCTTCAGTCCCCCACACGTGGGGGACTGAAGCGAATCGCGCATCGGTGTTCCAACCGCCAAGAAG
>JBKQOR010000169.1:0-5576 GCA_052145435.1 Rhodomicrobium sp.
TGAGGTTACTTCGGCCAGTTCCCCATGGCCGGAAACAATGGCGGCCACAGCTTGGCGCTGATCCTCGTTCAGTTCGCCTAGCACCGCTATCAGCTGCTGAAATTTCAGACAGTCCATGCGCCCCCCCTTAAGTCAGAACATAACGAGAACATAAGAGAATCAACAGTAGTTGTAAACAGCGCCATTCAAAAAGTCCGTTAATGTTAGATAGTTACGCGGGTTAACCACAAACCACAACCGTTGCTGGCTTAGCGCCGCCGCCACATCTTTCTGCGGCGAAAGAAGCTGCTGAAGTTTATCGAGATATATCAATATGTTAGCGGCTCTTAACGCTTGCGTAAGGCGCTTTTGCCGACAATGGGCGGCAAAGGAAAGGCGGTTCCCCAAGATGACATATCTATGTACTTCAGCGGCAATCGTAAACAGCGCGCAGGCCCGGAACGGCCTGAACTGGCTAGAAGGAAAAGCCCAATGTTGGCGAAGTCTGGCAGCTCTGCCGAGTACGCCGATGCAGTGAAGCGGCAGCCCCTCGAAGGGGGTTTCGTTTGACCCGGCGGGGCTGCGGTTCTAAGACGGCTTCAAGCCTTTCAACCAGGAACCTGCCCGATGCCGCTGATCCGCCCCTTCCCCGGCCTGCGCCCCCTTCCCGGCAAAGCCGCCGAGGTCGCAGCCCCCCCCTACGACGTCCTCGACAGCAGCGAGGCCCGCGAGCGCGCGGCCGGCAAGCCCTGGAGCTTCCTCCACATTTCCAAGCCCGAGATCGACCTGCCCGCCGGCACCGACGCTTACAGCCCGGAGGTCTACGCCAAGGGCAAGGAAAACTTCGCCCGCATGCTGAAGGAAGGGGTGCTGAGGCAGGATAGTGCGCCCTGCTATTACCTCTACCGGCTGATCATGGGCGATCACCGGCAGACCGGCCTCGTCGCCGCCGCTAGCGTGGCGGACTACGATTTGGGCCGCATCCGCAAGCACGAGTTCACCCGCCCCGACAAGGAGGACGACCGCGTGCGTCAGGTGGACGCGCTCAACGCCCAGACCGGGCCGGTATTCCTCACCTACAAACACAATGCGGTAATCGATGAACTCGCGGCCAAGGCAACCGCGGCAGCGCCCGAGATCGACATCGTCGCCGACACCGGCGTGCGCCACTCCCTGTGGGTGGTGTCCGGCGCGGCGGAGCAGGATCTCATCGGGCGCACCTTCGACGCCATGGATTGCCTCTACATCGCGGACGGCCACCACCGCTCCGCCGCCGCCTCCCGCGTGGCTGCAAGCCGCAAGGCCGCCAACCCGCACCATACGGGCGAAGAGGCCTACAACTATTTCCTGTCGGTGATCTTCCCCGATAACCAGATGCAGATCCTCGACTACAACCGCGTGCTCAAGGATTTGAACGGCAACAGCCCAGAGCAATTCCTGGCGAAACTCGGGCGCGCCTTCACCGTGGAAAAAGCGGCCGGCCAGTGCAAGCCGGGCAAGGCCGGCGAATTCGGCATGTATCTCGGCGGTCAGTGGTACCGGCTTTCGATCAAGCCGGAGCTGATCCCGCAGGACCCGGTAAAGCGCCTGGACGTGAGCCTCCTACAGGACAACCTCATCGCCCCCGTTCTCGGCATCGCGGATCAACGGCGCGATAAACGCATCGATTTCGTGGGCGGAATCCGTGGCTTAGGCGAGCTGGAGCGGCGCGTGGACTCGGGCGAGATGGCGGTGGCCTTCGCGCTGCACGCCACGTCCATGGCGCAGCTGATGGCGGTGGCGGATGCGGGCGAAGTGATGCCACCCAAGTCCACGTGGTTCGAACCCAAGCTGGCCGACGGCCTGGTTTCCCACCTGCTCTGACCGGCGCGGCCCTTGGTGCGTCAACGCGACGTCAAGGGAGACCTCTTCGTCCGCCGCAAAGCCGGCTACGCCATGCCGAAGGGGAGCCGGATTCGCGGCCGGTTTCGCCTTGCGATATAAGAACGCATCGAATCTCGCGGGACAGGCCGGAACTACTGCGATGGCTGGTACAAGTAAAGGCGCGGTGCTGATCTGCGGGCCGACGGCCAGCGGCAAGTCGGCGCTTGCGCTGGAGCTGGCGCGGGACTTCGGCGGCGCCGTCATCAATGCCGACTCGATGCAGGTCTATGCGGAGCTGCGCGTCATCACGAACCGGCCCACGCCGGAGGAGGAAGCCGCCGAGCCGCACCGGCTCTACGGCATCCGGCCCGCGCGCGAGCCCTATTCCGCCGCGCTGTGGCTCGCCGATATGAAGGCCGCGCTCGCCGAGGCGGAGCGCGAGGGCTGGCTGCCCATAATCGCGGGCGGGACGGGGCTTTATTTCAAAGCGCTGACCGAGGGCCTGTCCGATATCCCGGACATTCCGCCGGAAATCCGCGCGCATTACCGGCAGGCGGCGCGAGCTCAGCCCGCCGCGGAGCTTCATGCCGAGCTTGCCCGCCGCGATCCCCTGACGGCGGCCCGTTTGCGTCCGAGCGATCCGCAGCGCATCGTCCGCGCGCTTGAGGTGCTCGAAGCCACGGGCCGGCCGCTCGCGGAGTGGCAGGGCCGAAGAGAGCCGCCTCTGCTGCCCTTAAGCCAAGCTTACCCCATCGCAATGGCGCCCGGCCGCGACGAATTGTACCGCCTCTGCGACGCGCGTTTCGATGCTATGCTCGCGGCTGGCGCCATAGATGAGGCGCGGGCAATCGTGGCGCTTGGGCTCGATCCCGCGTTGCCCGCGATGCGCGCGGTAGGCTTGCCGCCTCTCTTGGCTTATGTGCGCGGAGAGATGCCGCTGGAAGAGGCGGCGGCAGCGGCAAAATTGAGCACTAGAAATTATGCCAAAAGACAGCTCACTTGGATACGTGGTCATTTTATATCATGGAGCAGCATATCTGAGCAATCACTGGAAAGAACAAAGCATGAAATAAAAATCTTTTTCGAAAATCGCTTGACCTGGGCCTCTTAAAGATTTAGCGCAATCCTCCATAGAAAAGCATCTATCGTGGAACTGGCAGGCGGCTTAGGGAAGCCGCCGCATTTTTTGGAGTTCGCCAAATGGCACGCGCGATGACAGGCGCCGAAATCGTTCTGCAAGCTCTCGCCGATCAAGGCGTCGATGTCATTTTCGGGTATCCTGGGGGAGCCGTTCTTCCCATCTACGACGAAATTTTCAAGCAGACGGGGATCAAGCATTACCTCGTGCGCCACGAGCAAGGCGCAACCCATGCCGCCGAGGGCTATGCACGCTCCAGCGGCAAGGTGGGCGTTGTTCTAGTGACCTCGGGCCCTGGCGCGACCAATGCCGTGACGGGCCTGACCGACGCGCTAATGGATTCGATCCCGCTCGTTTGCATCACGGGCCAAGTCTCGACCCCGCTCATCGGCTCTGACGCCTTCCAGGAATGCGACACCGTCGGCATCACGCGGCCCTGCACGAAGCACAATTATCTCGTCAAGGACGTGAACGACCTCTCCCGCATCCTGCATGAGGCCTTCTACGTGGCGCAGAACGGCCGGCCGGGGCCCGTTCTGGTCGATATTCCGAAAGACGTTCAATTTGCCAAGGGCACCTATGTCGGCCCGAGCAAAATCGTTCACAGGACTTACCACCCGCAGGTCAGGGGTAGCGCACAAGCGATCCGCGATGCGGTCGACCTGATGGCGAGCGCGAAAAAGCCGGTCTTCTACACCGGCGGTGGCGTCATCAATTCCGGGCGCAATGCCTCGAAGTTGCTGCGCGAGCTCGCAGACCTCACCGGCTTTCCGGTTACCTCGACGCTGATGGGGCTTGGCGCCTTCCCCGCCTCCTCGAAGCAGTGGCTCGGCATGCTCGGCATGCACGGCACCTACGAGGCTAACCTCGCCATGCACGATTGCGACGTCATGATCTGCGTTGGCGCGCGCTTCGACGACCGGATCACGGGCCGGCTCAATGGATTCTCACCTGGCTCCAAGAAAATCCATATCGATATCGATCCTTCGTCCATCTCGAAGAACGTGAAGGCCGATATCCCGATCATCGGCGATTGCGGCTATGTGCTGGAAGAAATGGTGCGCGTTTGGCGGGCGCGGGCGCCGCAGGTCGATAAGCGTGCGCTCAAGGCCTGGTGGTCCGCGATCGATGCGTGGCGCGAGCGCGATTGCCTGAAGTACCGGGCCACCAGCGACGTCATCATGCCGCAATATGCGATCCAGAGGCTGTACGAGCTGACGAAGAAACGCGACACCTACATCACGACCGAGGTCGGCCAGCATCAAATGTGGGCCGCGCAGTTCTATAAATTCGAGGAGCCGAACCGCCTGATGACCAGCGGCGGGCTTGGCACGATGGGCTACGGCCTTCCCGCCGCGGTTGGCGTCCAGGTCGCCCATCCCGAAAGCCTTGTCATCGACATTGCGGGCGAATCGTCGGTCATGATGACGATGCAGGAAATGTCGACGGCCGCGCAGTATGACCTGCCCATCAAGATTTTCATTCTCAACAACGAATATATGGGAATGGTGCGGCAGTGGCAGGAACTCTTGCACGGCGGCCGCTATTCGCACTCCTACGCCGAGGCGCTGCCCGATTTCGTGAAGCTCGCCGAAGCCTATCACGGCGTAGGCTTGCGCGCCGATAAGCCGGAGCAGCTCGACGATCTCATCGTTGAGATGATCGAGACGCCGAAGCCCGTGATTTTCGACTGCCGCGTTTCGCAGCTTGCCAATTGCTTCCCGATGATCCCCTCGGGCGAGGCCCACAACAACATGATCATGGGCGACGATTCCGCTGCCGGTGACATCGAATTCGAAGTCTCCGACGCTGGCAAGGTCATGGTTTGAGGATGCCGATCGATGATGAGCAAAATGGAATGGGGTCCGGCCATGCCGTCTGAACAGCCGCCAAAGGAACAGCTTGAAAGGCACGCCATCGCCGTGCTCGTGGATAATGAGCCGGGCGTGCTGGCCCGCGTGATCGGCCTATTCTCCGGCCGCGGCTATAACATCGATAGCCTTACCGTCACCGAGGTCAGCCACGAGGCGAACGAGTCGCGTATCACGATCGTCACGCGCGGCTCGCCTGCAATCATCGAGCAGATCAAGAGCCAGCTCGGCCGCCTCGTGCCCGTGCACGCCGTGACCGATTTGACCATCAAGGGCGATCCCATCGAGCGCGAGCTTGCCTTGGTCAAGGTTGCGGGCAAGGGCGAGAAGCGCGTCGAGAGCCTCAGGCTCGCCGAAGCTTTCCGCGCGCAAGTGGTCGATGCCACGACCGATCATTTCATCTTCGAAATCACCGGCCGGATCCAGAAGATCGAGAACTTCATCAACCTGATGAAGCCTCTGGGCCTCGTCGAGGTCGCAAGGACCGGCGCGGCCGCCATCGCCCGCGGGCCGGAGCCGATGTAAGCCGGGCTACGGCTGGTATCGGCGCGTGCAAGGGGCATGTACCAGCCCGCATGGGATAGGGCCTACCCCTCATCCTGTCCAACCGATAGATGGGTGACATTTTGGACCGGATGGATGGGTGACGGTTTTTTCCGTTTTCATCGGGCAGTTTCTTTGTTCGGCTGAGGGCCGTTTCTCCGTCCCGGCCTGCTCTGCGCAAG
>JBKQOR010000170.1:0-20840 GCA_052145435.1 Rhodomicrobium sp.
GCGAAGCATTCAAACGGATTTGGTATAACACCAAATTTGCGGATCATGCGCTAGCCGCGATGCTGCTGCGTGAAGAGCCGGCCGTTGAGCCCGAAGAAAGTACTTTCGAACCGGTGTTGGAGGCGTCCCTGCTTCAAAATCCCGGCGGCGGCGAGCAAAATCGCTACGCCCGCGCAGGTGGCCAAAGCGTCCGCCAGCAGCCTTTGTTCCGCCCCCATCGACAAAACGAAAAACTTGCCAGCAAAGGACAGCACGACGGTCAAGGCAAAAACCGGAAGCGATGCGCTGCCGGCCGCGCAAATCCAGCGGGCGGGCTTCGTCTGCAGCCATCCGGCACTTTTCGAAATGAGGCGCCCTGCGAGATAGGCCGATGCAAGCAAGCCCACCACCCGCCACAAATCCAGCGACTGTTTGTTCAGGCTGAAATACATGGCTCGCAGATGGTTGGAGGCGCTGGTATCGATCGATTCGAAGGCAATAGTCATCAGCACCGCCGCGCTGAAAATCGCAAAAAGCGCGCAGCAAATATCGAGAACCCAGCGCGCTTCTCCCGACGCGACAGGCGGCATATCCGTCCGCGTCCGCCACCCGAACATCAATCCGATGGCGAACAGGAATTGCCAGCAAAATGGATTGAAGAACCAGTTGATATCGTAGGTGACGGTGGGGATGGCGGGGAAGAACCGGGCGGCAAACATCCACGTCAGCCCCGATGCCGCAATAAGAGCCAATTCGCTTCGCGCTCTCAGCCAAACAAGGAACGGCGCGAGCAGCATTACCACGATATACATGGGCAGAATGTCGAGCAGCGGCGCCTGAAATGCGAGGAAAGGCACGGCGGCAATCGCCTGGAGCGGCTCGCTCTCAATTTTATCGAGAAACACTTCGTAGTCGGTTTTGACGCCGGCCGAGACAAGCACGAACGCCGCGGTCATGATCAGGGCCACCAGCACGACATGATAGAGGAGTATCGTGCGCGCCCGGGCGAGCGCCTTCCGGGAAAAGGCCTGAAGTCCTTGCGGAACGAGGCTGTAGTAGCCAAGCGCAGCCGAATAGCCTGCGAGAAACATGAAAACTTCGGCGGAATCGAACAGGGTGAACGTTCGCGTGGTGAAATAGGTAAAAAAGTTGCCGGGGATGTGATTAATGAAAATGAAGATGAGCGAGAGGCCGCGGAAGAAGTCGATGCGGTAATCGTAATGCGGCTTTTGCGCGGGAAATTCCTGCGATGAGCGCACGCCGGCCGGCGCGGATTTCAAGCGCACATTTGCCAAGCGAGGCGATGCCATCGGCGCCCTGTCCTCCATACGTTCCCGGCGATACTTATAGCATCAATCCGCCGAGGTTCACACTCATCGTATAACGGCTGAGATTTAAGCAAGATTCGCGCCACGCCCAACATAACGTGTACAGCTTTACGCCATACCCATTCGCAACAATATGGGCGCGCTTCCAGAACTTCGCAGAGTCTAACAAACTCCGTTACAAATCTGGCGGAGTTCGCCTCAAGCAGCAGCTAGGTCGCGCAATTGCGAAACGCCCACGGTGAGCTTGGCAAGAGTAAGCCCCTGGCCCTCGATCATCCCGGCAATGCTCGCTGCCACGCGGCCGGCGGGGCCGTTATTTAATTTTCTCCAAGCTTCGAACTCGCCCTTGGCTGCCGGATGCTCGATAATGCACCTGGCAAGAGCCCGCTGCGCGGAAGCGACGGCGGCGAGGCTGCTGTTCACAGCCAGCCGGTCGAAATAGCCGGCGCCTGCAAGCGCCTCGCTGGCGAATGCAAGCTCATCCAAGTGGAACGCATCGCGGATGGAAAATATTGTGCGGGCGGCAGCCGGGATAGGCACCTTCATCGTAGCCGCAACCCGTACGGCATCGAGCGCTTGTGCGAGCGGCCCCAATGCGGCCACGCGCTTTGCGAGCGTATCGGGGAACCCATCATCCTTAAGGCGCCTCTCCTCGTGCTGCAGCCGGCCTTGCGCCTCTGCGGGAAGCGCTGCCGCCAAATTCATGGCCAGATATTCTGCGCCGTCGCGATAGCGCGCTATTTCGGGTTCGAGGCTCTCCTCCGACAGGCCATGGCGCAAGAACCAAGCCGTCTGGCTGCGAAGCAGGTCTTGCACCTTGCGGTACAGCAGCAGCTGCTTCTGGCCATCGATCTTGCCGTCGAGGGCGTCGATGCCGGCATAGATCGCGCCGAGCCCATAGACAGCCATCACGGCAGCGAACGCGTAGGCTATGTCTTCCGGCGTGTTCCCGGTCTCTTCCACGAGCCGGACCACAAAGGTCGGCCCGCCGCTATTTACGATATCGTTGGTGAGACTTGTGGCGATGATCTCGCGCCTGAGCGGGTGGTGCACGATCTCGCTGGCGAAGCGCTCACGCATCGCGGGCGGGAAATAAGCGGAAAGCGCGCGGCCGAGATGAGGATCGTCCGGCACCGTGGAGCCGGCAAGATCGTTGTTGAGGTCGATTTTCGCGTAGGCGAGTAAAACCGCAAGCTCAGGCCGCGTCAGCGGCTTGCCTGCGGCGCTGCGCTCTGCAATCCCGGCATCGGAGGGCAGATTTTCGAGCGCCCGGTTCAGCCGGCCCTCCTTTTCGAGCCTTTGCATAAGCCTCTGCTGAAAGCCGGAATCGGCAAGGCCGTCCTTCTCGGCGAGGCTTATGGCCAGCGTTTGCAGATAGTTGTTGCGAAGCACACTCGCGGCTACCTCATCTGTCATCGCGGCGAGTAAGCGGTTGCGCGACGGCGTATCGAGCTTGCCCGCAGCGACGGCAGCACCGAGCGCGATCTTGATGTTGACCTCGGCGTCGGAGGTGTTGACGCCCGCCGAGTTGTCTATCGCATCGGTGTTGATCCTGCCGCCCAGAAGCGCGAACTCGATGCGCCCGCGCTGGGTTACGCCAAGATTGGCGCCCTCCCCGATCACCTTCGCTCGCAGCTCTTTCGCGGCCGCGCGGATCGCGTCGTTGGCCTTATCGTTCACCTGTGCATCGGTCTCGCCGCTGCTGCGTACATAGGTGCCGATGCCGCCGAACCACAAGAGATCGACGGGTGCCTTGACGATTGCCGCCATAAGCTCGGCAGGCGTGACCACGGCTCCAAGCCCAAGCAGCTTCCGCGCACCGGCGGGCAGCGAAATGTATTTCTCGCTCCGGCTGTAAATGCCTCCCCCTTCGGAGAGCCTGGACCTGTCGTAATCCTGCCAGCTCGATCGCGGCAGATCGAAAAGCCGCCTGCGCTCATCGTAGCTTGCGGCCGGATCGGGATCGGGATCGATGAAAATGTCGCGGTGATCGAAGGCTGCCACGAGTTTGATCGCCTTGGACAAAAGCATGCCGTTGCCGAACACGTCGCCGGACATATCGCCAATACCAGCAGCGGTGAACGGAGCCGTTTCAATATCGGCGTTCATCTCCCGGAAATGGCGTTTCACCGCCTCCCAGGCGCCCCGCGCCGTGATGCCCATCTTTTTGTGGTCGTAGCCCGCCGAGCCGCCGCTCGCAAAGGCGTCGCCGAGCCAAAAATTGCGGGAAAGCGCTATCTCGTTGGCGATGTCCGAGAATGAGGCTGTGCCCTTGTCTGCCGCGACCACAAGATAAGGATCGTCTCCGTCCCGGCGCACGGTATCGGCCGGTGGCACTGCCTTGCCTTTCACGAGATTGTCGGTGATCGATAAGAGGCTTGAGACGAAGGATTTGTAGCACGCAATGCCCTCGGCTTGGATAGCCTCGCGGTTCGCCCTCGGCAAAAAGCGCGGCACGAAGCCGCCCTTCGCACCTTGCGGCACGATGACGACATTCTTCACCTGCTGCGCCTTGGCGAGGCTCGAAATCTCCGTGCGGAAATCCTGCGGCCGGTCAGACCAGCGCAAGCCGCCGCGCGCTATCGGGCCGCGGCGCAAGTGGATCGCCTCGAAGCGGGGCGAATAAACGAAAACCTCCGCGAAGGGCTTGGGAGCGGGCACCCAATCGATCTCGCCGCTCCGCAGTTTGAAGGCGATGGTCTCAGGAGGGTTTCCGTCTTCGTCCCGGTGGTAGAAATTGGTGCGCAGCGTGGCGTTCACCAGGGCGAGGAGGTTGCGCAGGATGCGATCCTCATCGAGCACCGGAATTTCGTCGAGCACGCGCGAGATGCGCTCCGAAATCCTAGCCCGCCCGGCATTCCGGCCATCCGCATTCAAGGCGCTTGCCGGGTTGAACATCGTGTCGAACAGAGCGAACAAGTCCGCAGCAACGCTTGGATGCTTGTTGAGGACTTCGGACACGTAAATCGGGCCATGGGGCGCGCCCGTTTGCCGGTAATAGGCGCTATAAGCGCGAAGCAGCGCGGCCTGCCGCCAGTTGAGGCCGGCGCTAAGGATCAAGCCATTGAAGCGGTCGTTCGCTGCCGCATCGCTCCAAACCGCCAGAAATCCGTTTTCGATATTTTCGCGCCGCGCCAGGAGTTCGGCGCCGCCGCCGTTCGAAAGACGCAAATCGCTATCGTGAAGGTAAACGAGGCGCGCCACCCCATCCATTTTGGGGGTGAGCTGAAAGGTCCGCTCGGAAATGACGTCGAAGCCGATATTCTCAAGGATCGGCACCCGCTTGGACAGGGTGAGCGGTTCGTCGAGCTGCTGGAGCGTCGCGCGCACGCTGTTGAGATCCGCTGGATCGTCCCGGTAAATATCGATGTCCGTATGCCGGTCCGGACCAAGCTTCTCAAGGCGCTGGATGTCCTCCAAGGCGCGTTCCGGCCGGTTGGTCTCCTGATATCCGGCGGGAAACGCGCGTAAATATTTTCCGCCCAGAGCGTATCCGGCGCTGCCGTAATGCTGCAAAATCAGGCTGCAGAACTCGTCGCTCCAGTTGCGGACGATCTTTTCTACCTCCTTCTCCAGAGCGGCTTCCGCGGCATCCTTGAGCCCGGCATCGGTGCGCCAGATCACAATATGCGTACGGACCATGGGACCGCTGGGGAAGAAGGGCGTGAACGATTCGATGCGTCCGCCGAACGCCTCCACAAGCATTTTCAAAATAGCGACACGAGCATCAGTGTTGTAGCGCTCGCGCGGAACGTACACGAGGGCAGATATGAAGCGCTCGAACTCATCGCGGCGGATGAAAACTCGCGGCCTCGGCATTAGATCGATTTTGAGGATCTCGCTAGCGATCCTGGCGAGCTGATCCTCTGGAATTTGGAAAAGCTCTTCGCGCGGGAAGGTCTCCAGCACGTTGAGAAGCGCGCGCCCCGAATGGCTGTCCTGCGGATAGCCCAAACCGCTGAGCACTTTGCCGGCCTTCTTTCGAAGCAGCGGAATGTTGAGGGTGGAATGGTTGTAAACGCTTGCGGTGAAGAGCCCCGCCACGCGCAATTGGCCCGCGATCTTCCCGCCTTCGCCGTAAAGCTTGATGCCGATGACGTCCATGTGCGCATTGTGGTGAACCGTGGACTTGTCATTGCCCTTTGCGACGATGACGGGTGGCGAAGTCAGGAAGAAGGTGCGGATCTGAGGCGTGAGCCTCGGTTGCGCGCTGCTTTGCCGCAAAACCGAAATATCAGCGCTGCGAAGAAGCCCTAGCCCAGACTCCGCGATGGGCACAAGCTCGCCTGTATCCCTGCCGCCGGTGTAGTCATATTCGCGGACGCCCAAGAATATGAAGTTATCGGCGGACAGCCAGCGGAGAAAGGCGATAGCCTCGGCGTTGGTCTCCGGCGCATCTGGGGGTGGGTTCCGCTCGAAATCGCCGATCGCACGCTGCAAACGGGCGGTCATGGCTTCGAAGTCCGATACGGCGGCTCTTACGTCATCGAGAACCTTAAGAATGGTGCCGGCAAGCTCCCCGGGCGGCGGAAGTAGGCCGGTTTTGCGGATCTGGAGATGAATGAAACTCTCGCGGGGCGCGCCATTGACGGCGGCGCGAACTGGGCCAAGCGCTAAAATCCTGCCCTCCCCATCGCGGCGGACCTCGAATATGGGATGGGCGACGAGCTCGGGAACAAGGCCTAGATCGCGAAGCGCGCCCACAACCGAGTCGAGAAGAAAGGGCATGTCGTCGTTGACGATATCGATCACAAGGAAGCCGCTGCTCTTCAGGGAGCAGGCGTGCAGCACCGCCTTGGGCTCGCCGGGCATGCGAGTGCGGAAGCTCTCGAAAGCATCGGCCGCAAGCGCCGCCAAATCGGCGGTCTCGTAAGTCTGGATCTCAGCCGAGTCGGCTTCATTGAACAGTTGGCTTGCGAATTTTGCGGCGAGCTTATCGCCCAGCCGGCTCGATAAGCTCTGGACAACCGCCGCGAGCTTGCTGCCTTCAGGCGTCCCGGACAGTAATGTCATCGTACAGATCCTTATTATGAACTTTGCGGGCCAATTCACGCAACCTGGCCGGAGCCCTTATATGGTGGAAAGGGTAATGGTAAGCCACCAAACCCGCACGAGCTGGGGAGATTGCACCTGTGAACAAGAATGAACCCGTTATAGCGCTAAACCTTCCTGAAACTGGCCTCGAACCCGGGCTTCGCGACTATTTCCGGGTTTGCGAGGAGAAGCTTGGTTTTGTGCCCAACGTGCTCAAGGCCTATTCCTTCGACAATAAGAAGCTCAAAGCCTTTATCGATATGGTGGACGATTTGATGCTTGGTGAGAGCGGGCTATCGCGGCTTGAGCGGGAGACGATTGCGGTCGCGGTCAGCGCCGTCAACCACTGCCATTATTGTTTGACCGCTCACGGCGCGGCCGTGCGCTACCGCTCGAACGATCCCATGTTCGGCGACACGATCGAGCACAATTACCGCGAGGCGGAGCTTACACCGAAGCACAAGGCAATGCTCGATTTCGCCGTCAAGCTGACCGAAGCGCCGGAAAAAGTGGAGAACGCGGACCGCGACATGCTGCGCCAGCTCGGGTTTTCGGACCGCGACATCTGGGACATCGCCGCGGTCGCAGCCTTCTTCAATATGTCGAACCGGCTGGCCAGCGCCACCGGCATGCGTCCCAACGCCGACTATTACGGCATGGCCCGGACGAAAAAGGAAGAATAAGCGAGCTCCCAGGCAAGCCGGGGAGATTTTTTTCCGCGGCCGCCGCCATCTTTGTGTTACCGGTCATTCGACAGCATTTCGCTGATTCTCGCGCCCATCCATCCCGGCTTCCATGGATCGCACGCGGGCTAATTGAGAGCGCGGAGTGCGGCGGGCATGTGTTTCTCGGCAACCGCGAGTTTCTCGGCCGCCGCCATCACGGCTACGATCGGTGTTGCGACCCTTAAGCAGGTCAGGAACTGGCGCGAGTTTCCTCTGGCAAGCATGCCGCTGCTGTTCGCTGTGCAGCAAGCCATCGAAGGCGTGCTTTGGCTACAACTATCGGCCGGGAGCGGCAGGGAAGCGGTTGCCTGCCTCTCACTCGGCTTTCTGATTTTTGCCAAGGTACTGTGGCCAGCCTACATCGCGCTTGCGGTGCTACCGGTCGAGCCCGATCCCCGCCGGAGGCAAGCTCTTTATGCCATAGCCATTTTCGGCTGCTCGCTGTCGATCTATGTCCTGAGCCGTCTTATCGGGAGCCCGGTGCCCGCCGCCATCCGCGGGCACAGCATTGCGTACGGAGGCGAGGAGTACGTCCTAACCTGGCAGGGTCTTATCTACCTGCTATGCACCACTGCGCCGCTCTTGCTGTCTTCGAATAGAGCCGTTCAGAATTTCGGTGCTGCGATTCTGGTGAGCTTCGTGGTTACAGCTTACACCTATTTCGCGACTTTCACCTCGGTCTGGTGTTTCTTTGCTGCCGCCAATAGTTCGCTTCTGTACTTCTATTTCAAACGTACCGCCTTTGGCACAAGTTTCCAGAGCTGACGGGACACTTGTCTATTGCTATGGCCCTCAGCTGTGACGTTTCCGCAATAGGCGCCAAACTTTCGTTACGGCGCTCGTAGCCTTATAGGCGAATACTGTCTATACCTCTGATAAGAGGCAGGTGTGATTCTCGCGCGGTAATGCGCGGCGGAGAGCGGACATGAAAAGAACGGCCCGGACGTCGAGCGTTGCAATCGCCGGCATCATGGCGTTGGAGTGCATTTTCGCAGGCCAGAGCTTGGCGCAATGCCCGGCGAAAGAGGCTCCGCGTCCCGTTCACCGCACTTACATCCAGCGCGACGTCGTGGAGCCGGGCGTTTACGAAGTTGCACGCAGCCCCGCGGTTTATGGCTGGATATGCAAACCAGGCGAACCGCCGCGCCGCGTTCTGCTCCGGCCTTACAAGAACGTCACGCATTTCCAGCGGCCCTATATAGCCTGGTCGCGCGAGCACGTCGCCGTCATTCCCGAACCGGATTGCTGAGCGGACCGGCCCGAGGCCTCTAATCCGCGCGGATGTCCCAGCACTCGATGCCGCTTTTCTTGAGCCGCTTGCAGGCCGCCTTGGCTTGCGCTTCATCGGAGAACCGGCTGAGCCGTGCGCGGAACATCGTAACCCCCGTCGGAAGCGAGACGGGCATGATAAATTCGGGATGCGCTTTCAAGGTTTCCGCGCCCAGCGCCTGTTTGACGCTTTGAAGGCGCTCCTTGGCCTGCTCCCGATCGGCGAACGCGCCGACTTGCACGTGAAACGGCCCTGGCCGGTCGAGGCCGCGCGATTCTTCCGCAGCCGCCGCCGCCAAGGTCTGGGGCGCCTCGTCCCGGACTTCCAGCGTAGGAGCCGTCAGCACGGCTTTTGCCGTCTGTAAAGGTTTCGCGGGCACGGCCTCCGGAATAGGATCGAGCGAGGCTGCCGCCAGCGGTGTTACCTCGGGCGGACGCGCAGTTTTGTAGTGCACCGATACATTATGCCGGCCGGGCACAGTCAACGCAGCCAGCGTCTCGTTCCGGGAGATTTCCTGTGGCGGAGGCGGCACATAGCTGGGACTGCGGCTTGCGGCTCTCTCCGCCTTGTCCTCGGGTTCGTCGGTGGTCATGTCGGATGGCTGCGGCGCCTGTGCGGCTGAAGCCGGCCTGGATTTGGTGACGAGCCCCGCTTCAATCGATGCGAGAAGAATCGAGATCGACGTAGGGTCCGGTCTTCTCTTCAGGCGGGAATAAGCTCCCCGGAACTTATATGCTGACGAACCGGACGGGGCGGCCGCCCGCGTAACCGCGGCTGGCGCGGGCTTTTGAGTTTCAGGCACCCTGGGCTCTGCGGGGGGCGTCTGCTTTACCGCCGCCACTTGGATCCCGGCCTTCCGCGCCGCGGTCTGGGTCAATGCTTTCGGCCATGCATTGTCCAGGATGTTCCTCATCGTTGCGTTTCGCGCGCTAGCCGACGAGCCTCCCAGCACAACCGCAAGCAATCTCTTATCGTTACGGCGCGCCGTCGCAATCAAATTGAAGCCGGAGGCAGAAGTGAAGCCGGTTTTCATACCTTCCATCCCCTGGTACGAGAACAGAAGGGTGTTATGGTTCTTGAAGACCTGCCCGTCATACTGAAAGTATCTTGTTGAGAAGACCTTACACCGTTCTGGATGATCGGCCACAATGCTCTTCCCAAGTAAGATGAGATCTTGAGCTGTTGTCTGCTGCTCGCCGTTCGGCAAGCCGGATGCATTGCGGAAGGTCGTATTCAGCATGCCGATCGTCCGCGCTTTTTGAGTCATTCGCCTTGCGAATTCCTCTTCGGAGCCGGCAAGCTTTTCCGCGACGGCGACCGCCATATCGTTGGCCGATTTGGTTACGATGGCTCCGATCGCATCGGCAACGGAGATCGTATCGCCTTCGGAAAGGTCGAGCTTCGTCGGCGACTGATCGGCCGCATGCGCCGAGACCCTCAGCTGGGTGTTCATGGCGATCTTGCCGTCCCGCAGAGCATCGAAAAGAAGGTATAAGGTCATGATCTTCGTGAGAGACGCCGGATAACGGAGCTCGGTGACATTTTTGGAATAAAGAATGCGGCCCGTATACAGGTCGATGGCCATGGCGGACGCCGGGGGCGAATATGCCGATGCGCGGTGGCGGTAATAGTGCCGCCGGGCCTCAGCTTCCGCTGTCACGAAAAGCAGCGCTGCCAAAAGGGTAAGGACAAGCACCCGCAGCTTCGGTGCAACGCGTTGAGCCAACCTCGGATCCCTTTTCAGGAATGACGTCGATTTTTGCCGGAACATCGGAGATGCCTAGAAACCCCAAAAAATTGTCGTCAGCAAGGCAAGCGATTGCTGCGAATCACCCCTCCAACCTCGCGTTGTGGACGCGTTAACGTATACTATCGTGTGCGTTAATGCTCTCCTACCTGCGGCGCGGTGGAACGAAGTGCCGTTAGAATATTGTAATTCCGCGGCTTTGGAGACGGCCGGAAACGCCCGCCCCCTTCCAACGCGGGGAGCAAGCCATATATTCGGCCCGTGCTTACGTTTGCGGCTCTTGACAGACGAAACCGATAAACGGGAGTATGGAGGATGAGGGCTTCCATAGCCAAATAAGGTTGGACGCCCGCGGTTCCGCAGGCGCGAAACTTATGGCTTGGTGACAGACTCTCGATGATCGTGGCTATGGCAGGCAATAACGGCTTCAAGGGCGACAACGACCTCAAGACGGGGGTCGTTACAAAAACGCGTCCCAAGACCAAGCGCCCAAGCCTGTACAAAGTGCTTCTCTTGAACGACGATTACACGCCGATGGAGTTCGTGGTTTACGTACTCGAACGGTTCTTCAACAAGCAGCGGGAGGAAGCCACCCGCATAATGCTTCATGTCCATCAAAAAGGCGTCGGTGTCTGCGGTGTCTATACCTATGAGGTTGCCGAAACGAAGGTGACGCAAGTAATGAACTTCGCCCGGCAGCACCAGCATCCCCTGCAGTGTACTATGGAAAAGGAGTAGGTGCGGCAGTGCCATCATTCTCGAACAGCCTGGAAGAGTCGCTCCATCGCGCGATCGAATATGCCAATGAGCGCCACCACGAATACGCCACGCTGGAACACCTCCTTTTGTCTCTCGTAGACGACCGCGACGCAGCATCGGTGATGCGGGCATGCAATGTCGATCTGGACCGGCTACGGGCCAAATTGACCGATTTCATCGATAAGGAGCTGTCCAATCTCATTCTCGACCAGGATGGCGAGGCGCAGCCGACCGCAAGCTTCCAGCGCGTTATCCATCGCGCCGTCGTGCATGTGCAGTCTTCCGGCCGGGAGGAAGTAACGGGCGCAAACGTGCTCGTTGCAGTCTTCGCCGAGCGCGAGAGCAATGCGGCCTTTTTCCTGACCGAGCAGGACATGACCCGCTTCGACGCCGTGAATTTCATTTCGCACGGCATCTCCAAGCGCGCTGGCATGTCGGAGCCTCGCGGCATCCGGGGCGTCGAGGACGATTCGACCACCGTGGAGGGGGATGACGGCAAAAAGCGCAGCACCGACGCGCTTGAGGCCTATTGCGTCAATCTGAACCAGAAGGCGAAGGATGGTCGGATCGATCCGCTCATCGGGCGCGACAAGGAGATCGAGCGCACCATTCAGGTCCTCTGCCGCCGGTCGAAGAACAACCCGCTTTACGTGGGCGACCCGGGCGTGGGCAAGACCGCCATCGCCGAAGGGCTCGCGCGCAAGATCGTGCGCGGCGAGGTGCCGCAGGTGCTTGCCAATGCGACGGTTTTCTCCCTCGACATGGGCACGCTGCTCGCCGGAACGCGGTACCGGGGCGATTTCGAGGAACGGCTGAAGGCGGTCATGAAAGAGGTCGAGGCCTATCCGGGCGCGATCCTCTTCATCGACGAGATCCACACGGTGATCGGCGCGGGCGCGACCTCGGGCGGCGCGATGGATGCTTCGAACCTTTTGAAACCGGCTCTGCAATCGGGTGTGCTGCGCTGCATCGGTTCGACAACTTACAAGGAGTACCGTCAGCACTTCGAGAAGGACCGGGCGCTCGTCCGGCGCTTCCAGAAGATCGATGTGGCCGAGCCGACCGTCGAGGACGCCATCGAGATCATGAAAGGGTTAAAGCCCTATTTCGAGGACTTCCACAACGTCAAATATACGAACCAGGCCATCAAGGCGGCGGTGGAGCTTTCGGCGAAGTATATTCACGACCGCAAGCTTCCCGATAAGGCCATCGACGTCATAGACGAAACCGGCGCGTCGCAAATGTTGCTGCCGCCGTCGAAGCGCAAGCGGACCATCGGCGTCAAAGAGGTGGAAGCGACCGTCGCGACCATGGCGCGCATCCCGCCAAAGACGGTGTCGAAGTCCGATACCGAGCTTTTGCGAAATCTTGAAAATGACCTCAAGCGCGTGGTTTTCGGCCAGGATCAAGCCATTCACGCGCTCTCGGCAGCCATCAAGCTCGCCCGCGCAGGGCTCCGCGATGCCGAGAAGCCCATCGGCAGCTATCTTTTCTCCGGCCCGACCGGCGTCGGCAAGACCGAAGTGGCCCGTCAGCTCGCGGCGTTGCTCGGCGTGCAGATCCTCCGTTTCGATATGTCGGAATATATGGAGCGGCACACCGTTTCGCGGCTTATCGGCGCGCCTCCCGGCTATGTCGGCTTCGATCAAGGCGGCCTTTTGACCGACGGCGTCGATCAAAACCCGCATTGCGTGCTGCTGCTGGACGAGATCGAGAAGGCGCATCCCGACCTTTTCAACGTGCTGTTACAGGTTATGGATCACGGCAAGCTGACAGATCACAACGGCAAGCAGGTCGATTTCCGCAATGTGATCCTGATCATGACCACGAATGCGGGTGCGGCCGAGATGGCCAGGGCCGCAATCGGCTTCAGCGGCACGCAACGTGTGGGCGAGGACGAGGAAGCGATTAAACGCATGTTCACGCCTGAGTTCCGCAACCGGCTCGATGCGGTCATTGCGTTTGCCAGGCTGTCGCGAGCCATGATCAGCAAGGTTGTCGAGAAGTTCATCTTCCAGCTTGAGGCGCAACTCGCCGACCGCAATGTGACGATCGAGCTGTCGCCCGAGGCGATGGAATGGATCGCAGATCACGGCTACGACGAGCTTTACGGTGCACGCCCGCTCGCGCGCGTCATTCAGGAGCACATCAAGAAGCCGCTGGCGGAGGAACTGCTGTTCGGAAAGCTCGAAGGCGGCGGGACCGTTCGCGTCGTGGTTACCGGAAAGGACGGCGCGAAGGCGCTTTCGTTCGAGGTCATCGAGTGCAAACCGCTCGTCAAGGCGGAGGACGGAGGCGAGGCCGGCCCGGACGGCGACAGCGGCGAGCGCGCTCCGACGGCGCTCATCCCGAAGGTGCCCCTGAACCGCTAATGCATCGCGCCCGATAAGGTCCTGAATGGCCGATTAGGCCCCCCCTCACCCCAACCCTCTCCCCTTGGGGAGAGGGAGTTGGCTGCGGCCCTTTCCACAAGGCAAAAGGGCGGTTCTGGCGTTCCCTCGCCCCAACGGGGAGAGGGACAGGGTGAGGGGGGACTACCTCTCGAAATCAGTGAAGCTGGTATAATAGGCGAATTACCGCCGGACATAATCCCATGACGCGCGCGAAGGCCGGCCTTATCAAAGCGTTTCGCAATGCGCCGCTCGCGCCAGCCGCCGTGCTCGGCCTCTCGTTTGTGGGCTTCGGCGTACTCTGCCGGGGCGCTCATTTCGGCCTTGCGCAAGCTCTCTATACCACGGTTTTCGTCTTCGCCCTTCCGGCGCAGGTGATCCTCGTCGATCAGATCTCGCGGCATGCTCCCTTATGGACCGCGGCGCTCGCGGTGGCTCTTACGGGTGTCCGGCTGCTTCCCATGACGGTCTCGCTGATGCCGCATTTGCGCGCCGGGCGCCGTCCGCGCCGGCTCGACTACATAGCCGCGCACTTCGTTGCGGTGACGATGTGGATCGAATCGATGCGCCGCATTCCGTTTCTTCCGCGAGCCATGAGGATGCCGTATTATTTCGGGCTGGCGATCGTCCTCGTGGGCGTCAGCGCCACGGGCACGGTTGCCGGGTACCTCATCGCCAGCGACCTTCCGCGCACGATGGCCGCCGGATTGATTTTTCTCCCCCCGATCTACTTTCTCTTGGGGCTCATGGGCGCGGCGCGCAAGATGGCCGATTATGCGCCCATAATCTTTGGCCTGTTCGGCGCACCGCTTTTCATGACGATCGCTCCAAGTTTCGATCTTATCCTTACTGGTCTCGCGGGGGGAACAGCCTCCTATCTCCTTTTCCGCCGCCGCAGCGCCGCACCTCGAGCGATAGAGGCGGTTACTCCCATCGCTGAGCAGGCCGATGCCGGATAATGCCTGGATTTGGCTGACGCTTGCCATCGCAGGAACCGCCGCAAACGGCATTTGGCGCCTGGCCGGGCTGTTCCTTTCGCGCGGCGCCGATCCGGAGAGCCCGGTTATGCTTTGGGTGAAAGATGTCTCGACCGCGCTCGTTGCGAGCCTCGTCGCGCGCATGCTGATTGTACCGACGGGTGAGCTGGCCACGATAGGCTTTGCGGTTCGCTTCCTGGCATTCGGAACCGGCGTCGCGGCCTATTTGTTAAGCGGCAAGCGTCTAGTTATCGGGCTCGTCTGCGCGGAGGCCATGTTTTTCGGCGCACATGCGGCGCTTACGGTGGGACTATGATAAGATCGTCAGCGAGAGCCTAAGGAGCGAACGTCATGGCTGTGGAAGGTTTGGTTACGATTGCCAGCAATTTCAACCCGAAGGAAACGCTGGGACGCCTGAAGGCTGAGATCTCGTCGCAGGGGCTGGATTTATTCGCGGAGATCGATCACGCCCAAAACGCGAAAGATGCGGCGCTTACGCTCCGGCCAGAGACGGTGCTCGTGTTCGGAAGCGCTAAAGCGGGCACGCTGCTCATGCAAGCCAATCAGGCCGTGGGCGTGGAATTGCCGTTGAAGGCTCTGGTCTGGCAGGACCCGGCAGGCAAAACTTGGATTTCCTATAACGACCCTGTTTGGATTGCGCACCGGTATGGGCTTGCAGGTGAGAACATTGAGGTCGCCGGAAAGATGCGCGCCGGGCTCCAGGCTCTTGCCAGCAAAGCGGCTGGCTGATTTCTACGGAACGCATCGCACCCGCGAACGAATTATGTTGCAGTGCACCATGAAGTGTCTTATGTTGAATTCGGACGAAAAAACAAAGGGAAGGCTCGCGAATGTTTTTCTTCTTTCCGTTCGCTGCGGAGTCTGCTGCGGCTCCAGTCTCGCTGAAGTTAGCGCAGCGTAGCGCGTTGCCCATGCTGCCCGCACCGCGAGATTTCCGCTCAGGGTACGGAGCGCCCCCGCATGACATTGCAAGCGCGATCTCGGAAGCCGGGCAGTTTTCCGTCGACCTGTTTCGGCGTGCTCTCGGTTCGCTCACCTCGTCTCTCACCGCGCTCAGTAGCCGGGCAAATGCTCTCTTCGCTCAAGTCGCCGCAAGCCTCGCCTTGGAACGTGCCATGCGCGATACGGCCGCATCTTTTGGCGTAAGCTGGCCAGGCTTCGGACTGCAACAGCCGCAATCCGGCTTTGCGCCTAGCACTTGGTATAAGCCCTACCGCGAGCCCGCCCCGCTGTCTCCGTTTGCCCTTCCGGGCTTTCCAATGAATCCCTGGGCGGCGAACCCGTGGTCATTTTTCACGGAAGCGGTCGACATGTGGACGAATGTCTGGCTGCCTTCTGCAGCGCCGCAACGCCGCAGCACGCCTGCCCCGGTCACGGCCACCGCCGGATTTCCGGGCTTTTCTTGGAGCTTCACGCTGGGCTAGCGAGCCGGCAAGCCCAAACGCATCTGTTGGCGCTATTACAAAGCGGCAATAGCACCAGCAGAGCTGGTCTCGTTACTTCTTAGACTTAGAGCACTTACCCGGCGTTGACGCGTCCGCACCCGGCGTCCAAGTGCAATCGGGGGCTTTGCAATCCGCCTCGGCGCGTTTGCGGCATTTCACCTTGCCGGCCGTTGGTGCGGCCGGAGTTGCCGGAGCTGTGGTCTGTGCATATGCGGCGAGAGAGCCCGCCGTGAAGAACGCCGCGATGACGGCGGCTAACAGAATACGCATGAAAATCCTCCTGAAATAAGTTCACGATCCTTGTGGATCGCACTTAACCTAAAGTGGTTTTAAAAAACTGCAAGCTGTGTGGTCGAGTTATCTCCCGCTCCAGGCGAGAGCCTGCTCCAAACGGTCGTCCCCCCAGAAAAGCTCGCCCGATGCGGTGGTGAAACCCGGCGCGCCGAAAATGCCGGCGGCTTGTGCCGCCTCCGTGTTCGCCCGCAATTTGGCTTTGATTTCGGGCGTCTGCGCGCGAGCGAAGGCCTGTGCGGCATCCGCACCGGCCGCCTCCAGCTCCGCGGCAAGCGTCTCGGGGCTGGCGATGTTCCGCCCGTCCGCAAACTCAGCTCTGTACACGCCCTTTATGAAGGCTGGCCCCCAGCCTTCCTCCAGTCCCGCAAGCGCAAGCCGCGCCGCTGGAAGGCCGTTTTGCGGGAAGGGCTCTGGCAGGCGGAAGGAAAACCCGCGCGCTTGCGCGATCCGCTCGATATCGCGCACCATATATTTGCCCTTGGCGGGATAGAGGTTGAAAGGCGAAGTGTCCCAGCCTTGCGCTTTGAAAATGGGGCCGAGAAGGAAGGGCTTCCACACGATCTCTACAGAGGCTTTCCTCGCCATGCCGTCAATGCGCATCGCCGAGAGGTAGCTGTATGTGGATGCGAACTCGAACCAGAATGTAAGCTGTGCCATCTTCCCGTGCCACTTATCGTAAGCTCCATGCCAAGTTAGCTTCGGACAAGACATTCCTTATTTTGCCGGCAGCGAGCGCACGAAGTCCAGCGCGGCATCCAGCAGCCGATGGCGCAGGGCGTCGTCGCCAAACGCATCCGGCCCGGCGCGAACCCATCCCTGCATTCGCCGCCCCTGCATGATCATCGGAACAACGCCGGGCAGCTCCAGCGCCCAGCCGTCATTGCCCTTGCCGAGCCTGACCAGCAGCCCGTCGTTGCGGGCGCCGCACAGAAGGTTGCCGTTGAGCAGCCAGGCCCGCCCGCCGAACATCGCCTGCTCTTTCAGGCCCGGCTCTGCCTCCAGATGCTCCCGCAATAGCTCTTCAAGACCCTCGTCGCGCGCCATGCAGACAGCCTCCTGCCCTCTCGGGGTCAAAATTTGACGCTTGGTGCCTGGTACCGCATCTCGCGGCTGGGCCAGACCCAGACATTCGACATATGCCAGAAAAAATCCTATAATACTTACTCCTTAGCACTCTGGTGCTGAGCAGCTCGCAGCATTTAAGTAGCAGATGGCATGCCGCTATTAATAGAACGGCACTGCGGAGCTTTTGAGAAAGAGACGGCGATGAGCCTTGAAATCGACCGCGAAAAACTAGGGCAGATCGTTCTGGTGCTTCAAGGCGGAGGGGCGCTTGGCGCTTATCAGGCCGGTGTTTATCAAGCGCTGCATGAGGCACAAATCGAGCCGGACTGGGTGATCGGCACGTCAATCGGCGCAATCAACGCAGGTCTAATCGCGGGTAATGTTCCCGGACAGCGTCTCGCGAAACTTCAAGAATTCTGGTCGCGAATCACGCAAAGCTCCCTTTTTACGGCTGCGAACACCAACCCATTCATAGCCGCCATTGCGCCCAATGCAGCCACCGTCGCTGGCGGGGTTCCAGGCTTTTTCGAGCCAAATCCCGCAGCCTGGATTGGTACGAAGGCAAGGCTTGGAGCCGAGCAGGCCGCCTATTACTCGACCGGGCCCCTGCAGCGCACGCTTCAAGAATTGACCACCCCCGAGCTGCTCAATGCTGGAAGCCCCCGTTTGACAGTCGGTGCAGCAAACGTGCAAACGGGCGAAATGCATTACTTCGATAGCCGGGAGACCCCGTTGTCGATCCAGCATATCATGGCCTCGGGCGCACTGCCGCCGGCCTTCCCGGCGATCAGGATCGATGGCGAACTTTACTGGGACGGGGGCGTTCTTTCCAATACCCCAGTGGAAGCCGTCTTCGACGATAACCCGCGCCGCAGCGGTTTGATCTTCGCGGTGCATATGTGGGGGCCGAACGGTCCTGAGCCTGATAGCATCTGGAGTGTCATGGGCCGTCAGAAAGACCTCCAATATGCGAGCCGTGCGGTGAGCCACATCCGGCGTCAGAAGCAGATCCATAAGCTCCGTCATATTATCGCGGAACTTGCCGGAAAGCTGCCCGCAGAGGTCCGCGCGGATCCCGAAATAGCCGGGCTGGCGGCCTACGGGTGCACAACCCAGATGCATGTCGTGCGGTTACTTGCGCCGCCTCTTGCTGGCGAAGATCATTCTAAAGATATCGACTTTAGCGCCAAGGGTATCCGCGCCCGCTGGGAAGCGGGCAACGCTGACACGAAGCGCGCGTTAGACGGCATGCCGTGGAACCGGGAATTCGACAAGATTGAGGGCTTCATCCTTCACGAGGTTCACGCCGGCCGCATCATGGAGGGCGGTGACATTCGTGGCACTCTCAGCGTCGAAAGCTCTTGACCGGGCCGCGCTGTTTTTTGCGGATTATGCCCGGAAACTATCCTCTTCTTTTGGGTTTCCAAAAGGCTCTTTCGGGTCAAACCAGCTCTCGGGCTGGCACACTAAGGGGGGTACCAAGTATTAAATTTTTACCGCTAGCGAAGCACGCCGATGCCGCCGCGCTTGACGACGTGCAGCAGCTTCAGCGCGGCACCCGACGGCCGCCGCTCGCCGCGCTCCCACTGGCTCACCGTGCTCACGGCGACATTCATGAGCGCGGCCAGCACTGCCTGGCTGACCTTGGCCTCCTGCCGCACCTTCACAATTTCGGCCGGCGGCATCGCCTCGACCTTCGGCAGAGCATCCTTGCCGAGCATCTTCAGCGTCGTCATATCCAGCTCTTGGTCGCTCACCGCCCCGACCTTGTGCAAGGCTTGCGTCATTTCGACGATCTCTGCACGCAAGCGCGCCTTGCCGCGGAGTTCACCCTTCGTCTTGCTCGATTTCGACATAGCTCACCTCCAATAATTCGCCGCAGGCGGTCAGTGCCGCCAACTGTTCCTCCTTCAACGCGAGAAACGCCCGGCCTCGTACTCTCAATTTCTCAAGCTCGTCATCGTCGATATTCGTCAAATCGCTTTTGGCGAACCCGAAGAGAAACACCGCCCTCTCGCCACGCCGGAAAGCAATCACCGTGCGATAGCCGCCGCTCTTTCCCTCTCCTTTTCGCGCCACACGCTGCTTGATCAGCCCACCGCCGAGATCGGCATCCACAAGCCCAGCCCCGGCGTCCCGTATAGCCTTTACCAGCACCTTTTCCGCGATTCGCTCCCGACGCTGAAACCGCGCAAAGCCTTTCACCTCGTCAACCCGCACGCCCCAACCCCTACTCGTACAACTATAGCACAGCGAGCGACAATTGCAATTTCTTCCCTCACCCAAGCCCGCCGATAGGCACGCTATACCTTGCGCCGGAGCTGCGCTTCCTTTAAGCCGTGGCGAAACTCCAGGAAAGCTCCAATGCCCGAAAAGAAACAGATCAAGAAGGTTGTGCTCGCCTATTCCGGCGGCCTCGACACCTCCATCATTTTGAAGTGGCTGCAGGTCAACTACGCTTGCGAGGTCGTCACCTTCACGGCCGATCTCGGCCAGGGCGAGGAGCTGGAGCCCGCCCGCAAGAAGGCCGAGCTGCTCGGCATCAAGGAGATCTTCATCGAGGACCTGCGCGAGGATTTCGTGCGCGATTACGTGTTCCCGATGTTCCGCGCCAATGCCGTCTATGAGGGGCTTTATCTGCTCGGCACCTCCATCGCCCGGCCCCTGATCGCCAAGCGCCAGATCGAGATCGCGCGGGCGACGGGCGCCGATGCCGTGTGCCACGGCGCCACCGGCAAGGGCAACGACCAGGTGCGCTTCGAGCTGACCTATTACGCGCTCGAGCCGAACATCACCGTGATCGCGCCGTGGCGCGAGTGGGAGTTCAAATCGCGGGGCGCGCTTCTCGAATTTGCCGAGAAAAACCAAATCCTTGTGACGAAGGACAAGCGCGGCGACGCCCCGTTCTCCTGCGACGCGAACCTGCTGCACACCTCCTCGGAGGGCAAGCTGCTCGAAGACCCGGCCGTTGAAGCGCCGGATTATGTCTATCAGCGCACGGTTTCGCCCGAGGAAGCGCCGGACAAGCCCGAAATCGTCGAGATCGGCTTCGAGCGGGGCGATGCCGTATCGATCGACGGCGTGCTGCTTTCGCCCGCAACACTGCTCACGCGACTAAACGAATACGGCCGCAAGCATGGCATCGGCCGGCTCGACCTCGTCGAGAACCGCTTCGTGGGCATGAAGTCGCGCGGTATTTACGAGACGCCGGGCGGCACCGTCCTCTTGGCGGCCCATCGCGGCATCGAGAGCATCACGCTCGACCGCGGCGCGGCGCACCTGAAGGACGAGCTGATGCCGCGCTACGCCGAAATGATCTATAATGGCTTCTGGTTCTCGCCGGAGCGCGAAATGCTGCAAGCGCTGATCGACAAAAGCCAGGAGTTCGTCACCGGCACGGTGCGCCTGAAGCTCTACAAGGGCATGGCGCACACGGTGGGCCGGACGAGCCCCTATTCGCTCTACAATCAGGATTTGGTGACCTTCGAGGAAGGCGCGGTAGCCTACGACCAGCGCGACGCGGAAGGGTTCATCAAGCTCAATGCGCTGCGCCTGCGCCTCACCGGCGCGCGCCATCAGCAGAACACCCGCAAGCGCTGAACCGGGCCGTCATTGCGAAGCGCGGAACGCGCTGACTGGCGGTGACGGCAACGGCCTGCTTCTTCCCCTTTGCGGTCAAAGCCCGGTAGCGGGCGCAAAGCCGCGTTTGCGCTTTCCAGGCGATGTCCGCAACCGGCTTCGGCTGAGCCTCGATCATGGCCCGTTTGTCCGCGCCAAGCCGCGCAGGGAACCGGTAGGTCCAGGCG
>JBKQOR010000171.1:0-19509 GCA_052145435.1 Rhodomicrobium sp.
TCGGCGTGAATGGTGTGCCATACTGCGTGGTGGGCTACGTTGTCGTAGTTATGGCGATAGATGTTGCCTGAGCCCATGATGGCGCGCCAGGGCAAGTCAGGATGACGGGCGCGAAGTTCCTCGGGAAGGCGGCGCGCCGCTTCGGAAATGATCTCAAGGGCGCGGGTGGCTGCGAGGAAGGTTTTGCGGTCTCCCTTGAAGGTGTCGAAGTCCATGCCAGCGACGAATTCCTTGGCGTAGATGGCGTGGTCGCGGATGTCGTAGAGGGCGTCGCGGGCGGTTTCAGAAAGCATAGAGCGCCGTTTTTTCTGCGGAAGGACGGACGTGGGCCTTAAGCGCTGCGCGGTTCGAGACATCGACGGGCGCGGGAAACATATCCTCAATGTATTGGACGATGCCGGTATATTCGAAAACACCCATAGGCCTGCCGGGTGCAATCTCGATCATGATATCGATATCGCTATCTGGCCGGTTATCGCCGCGTGCGCGTGAGCCGAACAAAGCGGCGCGTGTAACGCCCCGCGCCTTAAGAGCGGCTTCGTTCTCCTTAAGCGTGGCGATGATGTCCTGAGCGTTCATGGCAATACTATAGCATAGTTACCTTGAAGAAACAGGGTGTGCGTTACCCGTTGGCGGCATCCCGGCCCGGCCGGCCGAAACAGATTTGTAGAAAAGTGAAAGCCACGTTTCAAGTGACGGACCTGCAGGGGGAGGAACGGCGGCTCACCACCTAACAGCAGGCACTCTCCGAAATAGGCGCGATGGCCGGCTTCGGCCTTATGCAGCACAATTCAGCCCACTGGCCGCTAACGCCTGAGGAGGCCATGCGTTGGAGAAGCCAGGAAACTCGGCTTAGCTTGCTTGGCCGGGTGCGCTCTGCCGCACCCGGTCGTTTCCGTTTAGCGTCTGCGCCAGATAGTTCGCGGAGCGCATTTCGATCAGCCGCGAGGCCGTTCGCTCAAAATGCCCGGCGCCATCGCCCACGCGGTAGAGCGCATCGGGTTCCCCATCGGCGGATGCGATGAAGCCTGTGCGGTGATCGTAGATCGTGTCGATGAAGGTGATGAAGCGGCGCGCCGGGTTGTACTGGCCGGGCTCCATTACGGGGATGCCATCGACGAAGATCGTGTGAAAGTGGCGGGCAAGGGCGATATAATCGGAAGCACCGAAGGGCTTGTCGAACAAATCGGCGAATGCGAAGCGCGCGGCGCCGAAACTCGCTAGCGGAACGGCAAGCTCGTGGCCGAGCACGCTCAGCGTTTCGCGCTGGCAGGGCTCGCCGAAGGTCAGCTTGCACCAGAGATCGTCCATCGCGGCCGTGGCCGCTGGGCCGAGAGGGCAAAAGTAGAGCGCGCTGTTTCCGAGCTGCTCTAGCCTATAATCGCGCGCCGCTTCGAGCTGCAGCAGTTCCATATTCTCTTCGACGAGATCGATGAAAGGAAGGAAAAGATCGCGGTTCCGGCCATCCTTGTAGAGGTCGCGCGGGCGGACATTCGAAGTGACCACGACGATCGTGCCTGCCGCCAAAAGCGTAGCGAACAGCCGGGTCAGAATGGTGGCGTCCGCGATGTCGATGACGAACAGCTCATCGAGGCAAAGCAGGCGTGTCTCGGCCGCGATAATCCTCGCCACCGCAAGGATAGGGTCTTCCTTAGCCTCCTGGCGAGCGACCGCGAGCCTAGCGTGCACCCCAGCCATGAATTCATGGAAATGGGCGCGGCGCTTTTGCTTGACGGCGACCGTGCTGAAGAAAAGATCCATCAGCATGGTTTTGCCCCGGCCCACGGCCCCGAATATGTAGAGGCCCTTAGGAACTTCGCCCTGGCGCCGGGTGAAGAAAGACAAAAAGTCCGTGCGCGCCGGAGGGGTGTAACGGGCCAGCCGGTTCGTAAGTATTTGCAATTTCTCGACGGCGAGCGCTTGCGCGCTGTCCGGCGCGATTTTGCCTTCCGCCAGCAGCCGGCGGTATCTTTCAAGGAGGGTCTCCGGCATGGCCGTGCCTAGCGGACGTTCCTCAGCTCGAGTTCAACTGCCGTCACCGACGGGCTCGGCGACAGCAGCTCTATCTCAAAATCCGCCCGTTGATCGGGCCTAATCTTGGAACCGCTGAAAGGAAGATTGACCGAATATTCGCGGTCGAGCGCGGGATCGCCATCCTTGATCGAAACCAGAAAGTCCGGGACCTTCACTTTGCGCTGCGCGCGATTGTAAACGGCACCTTTGATGACGATCACAGGCTTTCCCTCCACGATTGTCCAATCGTACTGAACGCCCTCGAAAATGAGGGGCTGCACCGTGACGGGCATTCCGAGCGCGCGGTAGAACGGCGCAAGCCCTGGCAGCGCATCGGCTGCAATATCGCGGAAAGCGAAAACCCCGACGGCGAGCCCGGCGGCTACGCTCAGAAAAAGACCCCATGCGGCCGCCAGCGCCAAACCGCCTGTTCCTGCGCGCAGCCTGGGCTTGTTCGCATGCTCCATGGTCTCCTCGATTTCCCGGAAGAGACGCGGATCGAACGAGCTCCCGCCGTCGCTAGCGCCTGCGGCCTCGTCTTCGGGCGCAGGCTCCTTGCCCGCCGCTTCGCCATGCGACGGCGATGGCCTTTTCCAAGGCGGAACAAAGAGCTCCGCGCGGAGCGGTTCATCGCCGTCTGGGGCCAGCTCAGGTTCAAATTGCACATCGAACTCTTGGGCCGGTTCGCTGGACGGCGCATGCGAGGGGAAGTGGGCTCGAAGCGCATTGCGAAGTTGCGCGTCCGGATCGTCTGCATCCTCAATCGTCTCCGGCCGCCAGCCTTGCTGCCAGGACTGAGCCGGTTCTCCACCGTTGTTGTTGTTTTCACCGGGGTCTGCTGTCGATTCCCAGCCGCTGCCGGTGCTGCTTTGCGGCAGAACTGGCTGGAAGCGGGGTTCCGCGGGAGCCTCGTGCCGCCAGCCGGGGGTCTCCTCCTCAGCGCGACCGCTCGCCTGTAACCATGCATTTCCTGCTTGATCTGCGTCAAAATGTGGATCGGGACCGGTGTCCGGCTCGCCGATACTGTCCTGCTCACCTTCATGGATTGAGGTGACGGGAGAATGAAAAGAGCGGCCGGCGGCTGCTGGCCGTTGCTCTTCCAGGCTTGCGAAAACGTCACGGACAGCGGCCCGGGCGTCATCGAGTGTACGGAGTTCCTCTTCGGCCGGGGTTTGACCCTCCTGGCTCGGGCTGGAACGTGGAAAAGGGATCGTTTCCGCGCCGGAGACTGGCTTGGGCGCACCGGGAGGGTGTTCGAGTGCGGCGCTTGCCTTGGCGCTATTCCTGCGCAGGAAGCTGCCGAACCATTTAACCTTCCCCGCATCGTGCTCCTCTTCCGCCTCCTCTTTCTCAAGCCCAGAGTCCTCATCTGCGCCGGTCTTCGGCGTCTGAGCAGCGGCTTGGTCTTCCTGCGCGAATGGCTCATAACCAGCCGGAGGGCTCTCCGTGGCAGCGCCAGGCGTCTCACCGGTCAGAGAGCGCCCGGCGGCGGCGCTTCTGCTGTGGGGCCATGCGCTAGCCTCTGTCCCAAAGGACGGCGCGTCTTGCCCGCTATCCTCCGGGTTTCCCGCGCTCTCCGGCACCGGGCCGGTGTCCGCCCCGTCCGTTCTGCCGGCATCGGACATGCTGTCAACTGCTTGTCCCTTCCCGGCCGCGGGCATGGCGCGCCAAATATTGCCGCATTTGGCGCATCGCACAGTCCGGCCCTCGGGCGGCAACTTCGCCTTAATGTCGTACCTGGTAGTGCAAACCGGGCATTCGATGATCATCTATGTGCTCTGTTTTCTTAGGTTTTAGGCTTACGCTGTCTCGGCTTTGCCGAAATCGATTGCTACTTGCCCCACGTTTTATCATAAATCGTCTCAGGATCGAACGGCAGGGATGGGGTTGTGGTATCGGGTCATGCTCTTATTCGATTCGAAAATGTCGGCCTTCGCTATGGGGTCGGGCAAGAAGTGCTGCGAGATATCAACTTCCATTTGCAGCCCGGATCGTTCCATTTCTTAACAGGCCCATCGGGTGCGGGCAAATCGACACTTCTCAGGGTCCTGTTTATGTCGCTGCGTCCCACGCGGGGACTTGTCCATCTTTTCGGACGGAATATTGCCCAGAATACGACGGCCCAGCGCGCCGATCTTAGGCGCCGGATCGGTATCGTTTTTCAGGACTTCCGGCTTCTCGACCATCTCACCACTTGGGAAAATGTGGCGCTTCCTTTGCGTGTCACAGGACGCAGGTTGAGCGATTACGGGGAGGACGTCACCGAGCTTCTCAAATGGGTGGGCCTCGGCGACCGGATGCATGCTTTTCCCGCGGTCCTCTCTGGCGGGGAGAAGCAGCGCGCCGCTATCGCCCGCGCCGTGATCGGCAAACCCGAGCTCCTCCTCGCCGACGAGCCGACCGGTAACGTCGACCCGCAAATGGCGCGCCGCTTGCTGCGTCTTTTCATCGAGTTAAACCGTCTCGGCACCTCGATCATCATCGCAACCCACGACTATCAGTTAATGTCGCAATTTCCGGCTCCTCGTATGCAGCTCGAGAATGGGCGCCTGGAAATTTACGAATAGGTATTTATAAGAACGATGAGCACAGTAGATACTCCGCATTCGCTGCCGGTTCCAATCGAGGCGGTTCGGCAAGGCGCCGCGAAATTCGCACGCGCAAACGCGCCGATCGTTCCGCCGGGGTCGGTTACAGGGCGTTCGCTGACGCTTGTGATTTCGATCATGGCTTTCCTCGCCTCGCTCACGGCGGGTGGCGTTTATGTCGTCTTCAACGCGGCCAGCGTGTGGACGAACAACATTTCGTCGGAGATCACCGTTCAAGTTCAAAGCCGCAGCGGCGACGCGGGCGACGCGAAAATCGCTGAGATCGCGAAATTTATCTCCGATCAGAATGGCATCCGGCAAGTCACTCCGTTTTCCCGCGAGCAATCGCTCAAGCTTGTCGAGCCATGGATTGGAAAATCCGACGTCCTGAAGAACTTTGCCATCCCCAGGCTGATCGCGATCGAGATCGACCGGGACAATCCGCCGGAGATTGCCACGCTGAAAAAAGTTATGGAGGCGAAGTATCCTGGCACGGTTCTCGACGACCACGGCCTCTGGCGCGCTGAAATCCACCGCCTCACGAGGTTCCTAGAGCTGGCAGGCATCGGAATGCTGGCGCTCATGGCAGCCGCAACCGGAGCCGTCATCATCGCGGCGGCTACGAGCGCTCTCGCCTCGAATAAAGAGATCGTGTCCGTTCTCAATTTCGTCGGCGCCGAGGAGAAATTCATCGCCAAGCAATTTGAGAGACACTTCTTGAAGGTCGGCGTTAAGGCAGGCTTCGTCGGCGCAGGCATGGCGGCGCTTGTTTTTCTCGCCATGCCCTATATCACCGAGGGAATGAGCGGAAGCGCCGCTGCCGAAGCCGAGATTCGCCGCCTCGTGGGAGCAGGCACCCTCGATATCGGCGGCTATGCCGTACTCGCTTGCGTCGTCGTTGCCGTTGCCGCCATCTGCAAAATGACGTCGCGCTACGGCGTGCGCCGGATTCTGAACCAGCAGAACGCATAATTTGACCGCAACCGTAAGCGCGGCAAAAAAACATCATGCAACGGCGGCCGGTTAGCGGTATGCTAATTGCTTATGAAAAGCGCTGGTAGAATCAGGCTGATCGCCTTGGGACATGCGGCACGGGCAATTTTGCTGCGGATGCTGCATATCTGCGCGATTTTTGCGATTATCCTTTTTGCGGGCTTTTTCGTTTTCGCCTATTCCGTAAGCGTCATGCCGGCAGGGCCTCCGCGCGCCGCGGACGGCATGGTTGTGCTAACCGGCGACGAAGACAGAATCACCGAGGCTGTAAAACTTCTGGCAATGGGAAGAGCGGAGCGCCTGCTCATATCTGGCGTCAACAAAAGCACGCAGGCTCCGCAACTTATCAGCTTGAACGCAGCCGGACGCGAGCAAGCCGTCTTGTTCCGCTGCTGTGTCGACCTCGACAAGCGCTCGCTGAATACCGAGGACAATGCCTTCGAAGCGACCGTATGGGCGAGAAAGCGCGGCTTCCGCTCTCTCATCGTCGTAACATCGACCTACCACATGCCGAGGGCGCTTATCGAGCTGCGGCAAACCATGCCAGAGGTTGAACTCGTGCCCTACCCCGTAAAATCGTCGCGGCTGAAGGCGGAGTGGTGGAACGATCCGCGGACAGCCTGGGTGCTTTGCAAAGAGTATCTAAAATTCGTGACCGCCTCCGCGCGTTACGCAGCCAATAGGATTGCCGATGGCTCCGGCCAAACAGGCACCACCGCCCGGACGATCCATGCGCGCGTGGACTAGGGCGGCCCTCTATCTGCGCTCGGCCCTTTTTTATCCCGTTCTCTATATAAACTGGGCGCTTTTTCTCGTCCTTGGCAGCTGGCTCCTCTTAGGCCCCCGCCGTTGGGCAATGGCCGGGCTGGCGGCGCATGGGGGCGCGACCGTTTGGCTGCTTCGCGTCATTTGCGGCACGAGGATGGAGGTCCGGGGGCGTGAGAAGCTTCTTCCGGGCCCGGTCATCGTCGCGGCGAAACATCAGGCCGCTTGGGATACGTTCGCACTTATCCCGTTGATGCGCGACCCCGCCCTAGTGATGAAGGCCGAGCTCCTGTCCATCCCGCTTTATGGGGCGTTTTGCCGGAAATTCGAGCTCATTCCCATCCAGCGCGAACTCGGTCCCGCCGCGCTTCGCCAGTTGGCACGCGAGGCGCGGTCACGCGCCGCGGAGGGCAGAGAGATTGTCATCTTCCCCGAAGGCACGCGTAAAGCGCCGGACGCGCCGCCAGATTACAAGCCCGGCATTCTTTTTCTTTATCAGGACCTGAAAGTTCCAGTCTGTCCCCTCGCGCTCAACTCGGGTGTTTTTTGGCCGCGGCATTCCTTTCTCCGCTACCCCGGAACGATCGTCGTTGAATTCCTGGACCCGATACCGCCCGGCCTGCCGCGCCAGGAGTTCATGGACCGGCTCAAGCAGGCAATCGAAGGAGCCTCGGAGACATTGCTCATCGAAGCCAGGCAGGAGCTTGCGAGCAGGGGGGTCGCGCCCGAGCCCCGGGAAGCGCCCGGCCCTGCCTTAACCCATTAGAGAGCCTCGCCGCGGACACCGGAGCGGGGACGCTGTTATTATTGCGTTTTGGCTTATATCTATGCTGACGCGAGCAGTAAGTTATCCACAACCGGGCTTGACAAAGCAGAACGAAGAGAGAACATTTAGCATACATATCAGGAATTTCCAGCGGCAAGGGTTCGGCCCGTAATGTTAGTTCCGGTCTCACAGCAGATTTGGGAAGGCAAATACCGGTACCAGCCTCCGGGCGGCCAAGCAGAGCGGTCGGTGGAGGATAGCTGGGCGAGGGTCGCTTCGGCAGCGGCCGCTGCCGAACAGGGCGCGAACCGCAAGGTTTGGGAGCGCCGCTTTCTCGATGGCATGGCCGATTTTGCATTCATCCCGGCCGGCCGCGTGCTTGCGGGCGCTGGAACCGCGCGCGACGTAACCCTTTTCAACTGTTTCGTCATGGGTGCGATCGGCGACGACATGGGCTCTATCTTCGCCAATGTGCGCGAGGCTGCCCTAACCCTTCAGCAGGGCGGTGGAATCGGGCACGACTTCTCCACGCTCCGTCCCAAAGGCGCGCCCGTCCGCGGCGTTGGCGCCGATGCCTCGGGCCCCGTGAGTTTCATGGATGTCTGGGATGCGATGTGCAAGACCATCATGTCCGCAGGCTCCCGCCGGGGTGCGATGATGGGAACCCTGCGCTGCGATCATCCCGATATCGAAGCCTTTATCGAAGCCAAGGCGGACCCGGCAAGGCTCAGGAACTTCAATCTTTCGGTGCTGGCGACCGACGGCTTCATGGAGGCCGTGAAGGCCGATGCGGCTTGGCCTCTCGTCTTCGGCGGCGAAGTCTTCCGTACGGTCAGCGCGCGCGGCCTTTGGCATAAGATCATGCGCAGCGCCTACGATTACGCCGAACCCGGAGTGATTTTCATCGACCGGGTGAACGCCCTAAATAACCTAAGCTACTGCGAAACGATCAGCTCTACCAATCCATGCGGCGAACAGCCCTTGCCCCCTTACGGCGCGTGCCTGCTCGGCTCCATTAACTTGGCTGCATTGATCGAGGAACCGTTCACGCCAGCGGCGAGGCTCGACGAACGCCTGTTGCAAACCCTTGTGCCAACCGCGGTGCGGCTGCTCGACAACATTATTGACGTATCGCGGTATCCACTGCCGGCTCAAGAGAAGGAAGCCAAGTCCAAACGCCGCATCGGCCTTGGGGTGACCGGTCTTGGCGATGCCCTGATCCTTTGCGGAAAGCATTACGGTTCGGAGGAAGGACGCGACCTAGCTGGACGCTGGATGGCACAGATCGCTCATGCAGCCTATGCTGCAAGCGCCGCACTCGCAAAGAAGAAAGGCGCGTTCCCACTTTTCGACGCGCCAGAATTTCTTAAGCGGCCTTTCCCAAGCTCGCTGCCCTCCTCCCTCCAGGAGGAGATCCGTACGCACGGCATCCGGAACGGCGTCGTGACCTCTATCGCCCCCACCGGCACGATTTCATTGCTTGCGGGCAATGTATCGAGCGGGATCGAGCCGGTCTTCGATTTCGAGTACCGCCGCCGTATTCTCGCCCCCAGCGGTGCTCCGCATTACGAGAGCGTCGAGGACTATGCGGTGCGGCTCTATCGCGAGAAGTTTGGCGATGCGGCCTTCATGGACGCGTTTGTCACGGCGCACGAGCTTACTCCGCAGCAGCACCTCCTCATGCAGGCGGCGCTGCAGCACTATGTGGACGCCTCGATCTCCAAAACCGTGAATTGCCCCAAGAGCATGGCGTTCGAGGATTTCGAGATGCTTTATCTCGATGCATACAGGCTGGGGCTGAAAGGCTGCACGGCATACCGGCCGAACCCGGTGACCGGGGAAGTTCTGCTTTCCGCGCCGCCGCCCGCCGCCGAGGCCCTGCAGCCTGCGCTTCCCCTTCCGCTCGCCGGCCCCCAAGCCTCGCATCCCGGCACTCTGCCGCAGCCGCGCGACGCAGTCCTGTCGGGCTTCACCTACAAGCTGAAATGGCCAGGCTCGGACCACGCTATCTATGTAACCGTCAATGACACCCTTGACTACGATCGGCGCCGCCCTTTCGAGATCTTCATAAATTCCAAGAACCTGGAACACTACGCATGGACCGTAGCGCTCACCCGGATGATAAGTGCAATATTCCGGCGCGGCGGTGATATTTCCTTTGTCGTAGAGGAGTTGAAAGCCGTTTTCGATCCAAGGGGCGGCGCTTGGATGAACGGTAAATACGTTCCGAGCTTGCTTGCGGCGATTGGAGATATTATTGAGCAGCATCTTGTGCATATCGGATTCGCCGGTGCAGGGGGGGCGCCGGCTAGGGCAGGACAGGGCGGGGAAGGGCTAATTGTCAAAGGCGCGGATAGCGGTTTCGATCCGGCTGCCGGCGGCTCGCGGATATTTGCATATCAGGCATTTTGCCCGCGCTGCGGATCGCCGAGCGTCGTTTTTCAGGAAGGCTGCCGCGTTTGCCGCAATTGCGGATTTTCTACATGCAGCTAACACGCCGCTTGGCTCCGGAAAGTCCGCTTTCTTCGACCTAAGCGTGGTTGCCCCGGCGCCCGTCCCTCACCATAATGGCCTCGAATTTCGCACCTTTGGGAGGATATAGATGACGGTAAAGACTTATCCAGTTCCTGCGAACTGGAGCTCCTCGGCGTACATCAACGACGAAAAATACCGCTCCCTTTACGAGCGGAGCGTTCGCGATCCCAACGGTTTCTGGGGTGAGCAAGCCACCCGGATAGACTGGATCAAGCCCTTCACAAAGGTCAAAAACACCTCCTTCGATCCTCACAACATTTCCATCAAATGGTTCGAGGACGGAACGCTGAACGTCTGCGTGAACTGCGTGGATCGCCATCTCGAAAAACGCGGCGATCAAGTTGCCATCATCTGGGAGGGCGACTCGCCGGACATGGATCTCAAGATCACCTACCGGCAGCTTCACGAACGCGTTAGCCGGACTGCGAACGTGCTCAAGAAGCATGGTGTCAAGAAGGGCGACCGCGTCACGATCTACCTGCCGATGATCCCCGATGCGATCTACGCAATGCTCGCGTGCGCGCGCATCGGCGCGATCCATTCCGTCGTTTTTGGAGGTTTCTCGCCAGATAGTTTGGTGAGCCGCATCCTCGATTGCGATTCGACCGTCCTTATCACCGCGGATGAGGGCATGCGCGGTGGCCGCAAAGTACCGCTCAAGGCCAACGCCGACAAGGCGCTGGAGAAATGTCCCTCCGTTCAACGCATGTTCGTCGTAAAGCGCACCAACAGCCCCGTCGCCTGGACTGCCGGACGCGATTACTGGCTTGGCGAGGAAATGCTCACCGTTTCAGCCGATTGCCCGCCCGAGGAGATGAACGCGGAAGACCCGCTATTCATCCTCTACACCTCGGGGTCCACCGGCCAGCCGAAAGGCGTGCTTCACACCACGGGCGGCTATCTGGTCTACGCCGCGCTCACACACCAATATGTATTCGATTACAAGGATGGCGATATCTACTGGTGCACCGCCGACGTCGGATGGGTCACGGGCCACAGCTATATCGTTTACGGGCCGCTCGCTAATGGCGCAACCTCGCTGATGTTCGAGGGCGTGCCGAACTACCCGACACCATCCCGTTTTTGGGATGTTGTCGATAAGCATCGGGTCAATACCATCTATACCGCTCCTACAGCGATCCGCGCGCTGATGGGCGCCGGCGAAGGCTACGTCAAAAAAACGAGCCGCAAGTCGCTCAAACTTCTTGGCACCGTCGGCGAGCCGATCAATCCCGAGGCCTGGGAATGGTATTACCATGTCGTCGGCGAGGAACGCTGCCCCATCGTGGATACCTGGTGGCAGACTGAGACGGGCGGTATCTTAATCACGCCGCTGCCGGGTGCCACGGCGCTGAAACCGGGCTCGGCAACGCGGCCCTTCTTCGGCGTGCAGCCGGCCTTGATGTCTCCCGAAGGGACCATGCTGGAAGGACCCGGCGAAGGCAATCTTGTAATAACAGATTCATGGCCCGGCATGATGCGCACGGTCTATCGCGATCACGAGCGTTTTGTACAGACCTACTTCGCCGCCTATCCCGGCACCTACTTCACCGGCGACGGCTGCCGCCGCGACGAGGATGGCTATTACTGGATCACGGGCCGCGTCGATGACGTGATCAACGTGGCGGGCCATCGCATGGGCACCGCGGAGGTGGAGTCGGCCCTGGTCGCCCACCCCAAAGTGGCCGAAGCGGCCTGCGTCGGCTATCCGCACAGCCTCAAAGGGCAGGGCATCTATGTCTACGTCACGTTGATGACCGGCACTGAGCCTACGGAAGAGCTGAGATCCGAACTCAAGAACTGGGTCCGGCAGGAAATCGGCCCGATTGCAACGCCGGACTTGATCCAGTTCGCCCCTGGCCTGCCTAAGACGCGGTCTGGAAAGATCATGCGCCGCATCTTACGCAAAATCGCCGAGGACGATTTCTCCAATCTTGGCGATACATCGACACTCGCTGAGCCTGCCGTCGTAACCGATCTGATCGACAACCGGATGAATAAGCCAGCCGCTTAAGGCTTCGGCCGCCCGGCCCAAAGCTGGGCGGCTCATCCGTTGCGGCCCTGTTGCGATTGAGGCACGCCGAAAACGCCGATCGCCCGCCTTGGCCGCCCGGCACATGACATGAGCTGCCGAATCGGAGCGTACTGGCTGCAGATGTAACGCAGCTTAGGATTACGCTATGGCCGAGCAGAACACGTCCCAAATTACCGGTGAGAAAGTTGAGCTAGGCGCCCGGTCGCATCTCCTCATGCCCGTCATGGAAGGCAATACGCTCGAGAGCGAGGATGTTTCGAGCTTTCTTGCGGGGCGTTTGTCCGCTGTTGACGAGGAAAGCGATCCCATACCCGGCTCAGCTAACCGGGCGCTGCGGCAACTCCCTGGCATGAATTGAATGGGTCTCGCTCCAGAAATGGCGGGGTGTCGCCGGAAATGAATAAAAACCGATAAAACGGCGGTCTGTTGCTATGTGCTTCGTCCTTCTCTTTTTGGCGAAGCCGTGCCCTTATGCTAAAGATAGATGGACCGCCGGGCAGACGCCCACGAAAATGCCGGATAGTCCGGCAAGCCCTACTGCGAGGAATCCATGCCGCTGCGCGATATTCTCGTTCATCTCGATTCCAGCCCCAGAACCGCCGAACGGCTCAAATTGGCGATAAGCCTCGCGCGCCGGGACGATGCCCGGCTCGTAGGGGTCTTCGCGCAATGCGCAGACGCCTATCAAGTCGGCGTTGTCGCGGTCTGGCCTCCCGAGAGCTATACCAAGGCCGCCGCGGAGAGCCGCGAACAATTCGAGGGCGCCGTCCCGGGACTGAAGGACGCCCAATGGATAGACGTCAACCGGGGCAGCGACCACGAAATCGTGCACCACATGACAGAGGCCGCGCGGCACTACGATCTGACCATCCTTGGCCAGAATGAGGAAGAAGGCCGAAAGATTGCCCCGCGGGAGCTTGTCGAGCAGCTTATCGTCGAATCGGGCCGGCCTGTTCTGGTCGTACCTTACGCCGGTCATTTCGCCGATATCGGCCATAGCCCGCTCATCGCCTGGACCGAAGCCCGCGCCGCCGCGCGCGCCCTGAACGACGCGTTGGTTTTGTTTAAGCCCGGCGCGAATGTTTCCGTGGTGTCCATGGGATTGGGGACGGAACGCCAGAAGCTTTCGGCAGATCGCATAGGCGATCATTTGCGGGCGCACCAAATCGAAGCCCACATCGAGCACCTGATGGTGACAGAGGTCGGCCTCATGGACACCCTGCTCAACCTCGCCGCCGACAAGGCTTCCGATCTCGTCGCCATGGGCGCGTTCGGCGGCTATGGATATCCGCTCTTAAGCCGCGGCACCGGCACGCGCTACATGCTGCGACACATGACGGTGCCTTGCCTCTTCTCGCATTGAGGGCACCGGCAATCGAACCGGCGTTCGAGTCACCACGGCCAAGTTGCTGGATGCGCAAATGCGTCACGATGGCCGCAGCAACATCGAGCGGCCCCGCTTATGCCAAGAATGGCTTCGGCTAATGCGCACCCCCCTCGCCGATAAAAGAGTCCTGGTCGCCACCCCTATTTTAGGAATGCTGCTTTCCGCGGCTGCTTTCCTGTTATTCACCTGCTTCGACACGGCAAGCAAATTCCTTTCCCGCGACTACTCCGTCTTTCAGATCATGAGCGTGGAATTCGTCACCGCGACGGTGCTGCTTGTGGCTTTCGCTTTCCTGAGAAACTGGAAAAAATCCGCGCGGGAAACACTGCGCATGCAGTGCCCCAGGTTGCATCTCTGGCGGGGTATATTTCAAATCGCCGGCCAGTCCTTGACCTTTCTCGCGATACCGCATCTTTCGCTGGCAGAGTTTTATGTCATCATTTTTTGCATGCCCATCATCACAGTCCTGAAAGTCGGCTGGTTCCTGAAAGAGCGCGCTGCCGCCTACATATGGCCCGTGCTAGCCCTGAACTTCATCGGCGTGCTGATCGCGCTACGCCCCGACCGGGGAGCTAATTTCTGGGCGCTCGCCGCCCTCGCAGGCACCTTTTTCCTAGCCGCCGGCCTCGTGATTTTGCGCAGGATGATGGAAAGCGAAACGGTGGAAATGGCCGGCATCACCTCAAGCTCGGCGCTGGCATTGGGGGCGCTGGTGGTAACGCCCTTCGTCTATAAAACCGTCGAGCTGCCGGATTTGGCTTTGATGGTGCTCGGCGGAGCGCTTTTCGTCCCCGCGCAGATCATGCTCACCATCGCCTTCCGCATTGCACCTGCCGCGCTGGCTAGCCCGCCGCAATTCCTGCAGCTCGTCTATGGCGCAACGGCTGGTTATTTTGTATTCGGCGACGTGCCAGGCAGGTGGATTTATGTTGGCGGCGCGATTGTGTTAGGTGCCAACGCCTTCCTGCTCTACGCGCAACAAAGCACGCTCCGCGGAAAGAGCCCCGTGCAAGGCGGGTAAACCTAAGGCAAAGCTCTCTCGCGGTTCATCGTTGCCCTTCTCTCAACCGCGGGATCGTGTTAGGAGAATTATCGTTGGAATCTTGAGCTGCCTTTCATATAGGAGAGACCCAATGTTCAAGGCGCTTTCCGGACTCAAAATTATCGCCGGTTTTGTTGTAATTTCAGCTGTCGCGGGCACAAGCAGCCAAGCCCCGGCCGCAAGCCTTGCTGTTGAATTAGCATGCGCCACAGACTACTTTGCCTATTGCAGTAAGCACGATCCGGACAGCCCCGAAGTTCGAGTCTGCATGCGTGTCAACGGGCGCAAACTTTCGCAACGCTGTCTCCGGGCCCTCGTCGCAGCAGGCGAAGTCTCCAAGGAAGAAGTAGAGCGCCGCACCGCCAGCGGCCGGTAATCGGCGCCGCGCGTCGCCCGCGGCATTGAAGCGCGGGCCGGGCACCGCTTCGCAATACTTTTTTCGCCTTCTATACTTCCTCGGGCAAGCACTCCCGCGGGTGGCCGTACGCTTCGGGGATTGTGAAGCACTTAACAACCCGCAGCCCGGATACTCAAAAGCCAACCGATAGGCCGATTACGGGACCGTGCATGATGACATCCCATTCGTATCGCGTGCGAGCCTCGCCCTGTACATAGTCAGCTTCGAGCGCCCGGTAGCCAACGATGCCTGAGTAGGTGTAGCCGTTATTGCTGGCGATCTCGATACGATAAGCCGCCAGCGCGTTCCATGAGAACTGGCTGCCAGCCCCGAAGCCGCCGATATCCGCTCTCAATATCAGCTCCCTGCCCGGTGCGAATTCATGGCGAAGCCGAAGTCCAACCAAAGGATCGACCCAGTCCACTGAGCCAGAGCGCGCGATCGCCCCACCCGGCGCTGGTGTCAAATCGGGCGGAACGGTACCCGCGACCGCAAGGTTGAGGGTGGCGCTTTCGTACCAGTAGCGGGCGCCCGCCAAGACATCGATCGCCGTAAAGCTCGCCGGCGCGTTCGGGTCCTTCAAACTCCCGCCCGACTCCCATTGCGCAAGTTCATAAGTGCCGCCAAACTCAGCGATGGCCAGCGTCGCGTTGAGACTGGCCGACCCGCTGATTGTCGCGTCAATCCGGTCGAACGATTTGACCCCGCTGACAACCCCTCCGATATTCGCGTAAATGACGTCGTTGTAGAAGCTAACCGGTCCGTTGCGCACTTCGAGATAGCTGAACCAAGGCATGCGCTCGAGATGTTCGACGACCGTGACCGGATTGATATTCAGATCGGCTGTGCGGTCCTTGACGGTGACGCTCCCGTTGAGAAATGTTAGCCAGCCATAGGGCGTGAAGCTTACAGACCAGCCGCTAAGAGGCCCAGGTACTTCGTCCTTTAAACCTGCTGAGGGGCTCAGATCGGCTGCAAATGCCGCGCCTGCCGCAAACCAAAGAACGGCGGGAAACGCCGCCCCAAAGCTCCAAGAATCTATTCGCGTGTCACGTCGCATGAGCTTCTCCCAGCTCGAAGTCCTTGGAAATGCGCAGACACAACGGCACGGGCACTTTTTACATTGATTCGCGTGTCCTGCAATTTGTAAGCGTCTTCTTCGGAAGTTATATAGTGCCGGTTGTAGAGCAGCCCTCATGGCTTCGCTGCTCGTGGAATCGCCCCGCTGGAGGTATCGGCGGAAATTTGGCGGTATCGAAGTCCGCGAAGGGGTTTACGTCATCCCTTATTCTTTCCACAACTACCGCGCGAGCGTTCCGGGCGGGCACGCGAAAGCTGTTGCGCGACCGCGTTTCTCCTTCTAGTTGCTACATACGTTGGATGTGCCGCGTCCCGCTTTCCAGGAAAGGGAGCTTGAGGGATGATGCCGCCGCCGCGAGATCGCGGTCCCGGGCTGTTAAGCGCGTTGCTGACGGCGGGGCTCGCCGTGATCGGTAACCCGCGGCTTCTTGCCGCCGAGCCAGTCCAAGGCGCGAGCGAAGCCTCCATGGCCCCCCAAGATACGATTGCTCAACAGGACGCTCAGAACAGCGGCGAAGACTTGACACGTCCCCTGAACAGTCTTGAGCTTCGATTCCGGTATCAGCCATCATCGGGGTCTGACAGCACAACTGAAAAGGAAATCGCCTTTCTGCGGGCAACCACCCGCATCGATTTGGACTCTGAGTGGAAAATTTCCTTATTCGCTCAAACCGAGGGCGTAGATAAGCAGACCTCTTCCACAAAGTCCGGCTCGACCGAAGACGCGGGTCTTGGCGATTCTGCGTTCCAGGCGGTTCTCATCCACATCTTCGATGATCGCTGGGCTGCCGGTGCCGGCGCGCGCGTGTATGCTCCCACCGCGGAGGACGATCTGGGCACGGGCAAATGGCAGGTGATGCCCGGCTTTGGCGTTCGTTACTTACTCTCCGAACTGGGAGCCGACAGCTATTTCGTCCCGGCGATGCGCTACGCGGTGAGCGTCACCGGCACTCCCTCGACGCGCGATATCAGCGAGCTGCAAATCGCTCCGACACTGAACATCGATCTGCCGGAACGCTGGTTTTTGACCCTCTATCCAAGCTTTGACATCCGCATCAATTACGGTGACCCAATTTCGGGTCAGACAGGGCGGCTATTCCTTCCCGCGGATTTTGCCGTCGGGCGGAAGATAAGCGATCGCGTCGTAATGTCGCTCGAAGTCAGTGTCCCGATGATCAAGGATTATCCAGTCTATGACTTCAAAACTCAATTGCGTCTCGTTTTGAAAAATTGAATACCGGGGTCCGCGGTGAAGCAGACCTATTCAATCGCCACCTCGCAATCGTCGCAGAGCACATCCGGACAAACGACGAAAATATCGGGCAATTCTAGCTTAATTGCCGCCGTTTCAATTTACGAAGCGTGCGTCCGTACACTGTAACCTACAACCTATTGGCCATTTCGCGTGTGTATGCGTGTTTGCTCTGTCTCGCGTTGTTGAGGGATGATGTATGACAATACTCGTTACAGGCGGTGCTGGATACATCGGAAGCCATTGTGTTCTTTCGCTCTTGGAGCGAAAGAACACTGTCGTGGTCCTCGACAATTTATCTACGGGATTCCCGGAAAGTGTCCCAGAGGGAGCAACGCTGATCGTGGGCGATGCGGGCGATAAGCGTCTTGTCGAAAGCGTGATCAGGAACGAGGGCATCAAGTCGATCGTTCATCTTGCCGCATCCACCTTTGTTCCGGAATCGGTACAAAAGCCACTCCTGTACTACAAGAACAACACGGCGAACTCGCGCACGCTTATAGAAGCCGCGGCCGAAGGCGGCGTGAGCGAGCTGATCTTCGCCTCGGCCGCGGCAGTGTATGGCAAAATCGGCGGGGAGCCGGTGGAAGAAAACCACCCGCTTGCGCCGGTGTCCCCCTACGGCATGTCCAAGCTTATGACCGAACGGATGCTGATCGACGAGGCATCGGCCGGCGGCCCGCGCTATGTCATTTTGCGCTACTTCAACGTTGCTGGAGCCGATCCTTCCGGCCGCGCCGGCCAATCCACGGCGCGCGCGGCCTATCTTATAAAGGTGGCCTGCGAAGCGGTCTTCAGCCGCGCCCGCACCGTGCGCGTGTTCGGCACGGATCATCCGACCCCCGACGGAACCGCCATCCGCGATTACATCCATGTGAGCGATCTCGCAGCGGCACACATCGCCGCGCTCGACTATCTCAGAGGCGGCGGCGAGCCGGATATTTTCAATTGCGGCTGTGCACACGGCACCTCGGTGCTCGAAGCGATCCGCGCGGTTGAAGAAGTGGCAGGCGTCAAGCTCAACGTGCGCTTCGAGAACCGGCGCGCTGGCGATTTGCCCTCGATTGTCGCCTCGAACAAGAAAATCCTGGAAAAACTCGCCTGGCGTCCGCGCCTCGACGATCTCAAGACAATCGCCTCGCACGCGCTCGCCTGGGAGAGGAGGCAAGTTCTGACGCACGCCGCCTAATACGGAATCCGGCTGATTGCTTCATCTGCCGGCGTCATCCCGGAAATGCCGGAGGCATTATCCGGGATCTTTGCAGATGCCGGCGCCTTTTAATACCAACCGTCATTGATGCTAACCCATGTATTGTCATTCCCGCGAAGGCGGGAATCCAGTATTCTCGACGCCAAGGATTCGCACAATCAATGACATAGCGAAGTGATTACTGGGTCCCCGCCTGCGCGGGGACGACAGCAGGAACAGTCAAGACTTCTGGCGCTTGGTATAAGATCCCGGATACGGCGCGAGCGCCGTTCCGGGATGACGGGCGCGGAAGCAATTAACCGGAGCCGGTATAACGGGCCAGGGCGCGCAAGGAATGGTCCCAGACCGCAAAAAAGGCGGGCTACCTGCCCGCCTCCCTTTATGACCAGCCCCAAGAATCGGCGGCGCTGTACCTGCTGCGGCTACCTCACATAGCTGAGATAGGACGCCACAGCCTCGATTTGATCGGGCGAAAGCTTGCTCGCGACGCCGGGCATTATCTCCGCGTTAGCGTGAAATCCCTCGCCCCATTGGGTTAGCCTTCTGCGCAAGTAGTTGTACGAAAGCCCTCCCAAGCGGGGGAATCTTCCGACGCCCTGCGCCTCTGGTCCATGGCAGAATATGCAAGCCGGAATGTTGTCGCCAGGGGACCCGCTTTGAAAAAGTGCTTCCCCCACTGGCACAAGTGCCTCATTACCGTTATCTGCCGCAGGCTCTGGCGGCAGCGACGCGAGATAAGAGGCGACATCGCACTCGTAATCCGGCTGGATCTGCACTGCCACATGGGACATGTACCTCAGAGCAAATGGACTATTTCGCGATTTATCTCTGAAATACTCGATCTGCTTCACGATGTAATCGGCGTGCTGTCCAGCCAAGCGCGGGGCAACTGCGTACCCTTGCACACCTGGCCCATGACAAAAGGCGCAGTTGCGTGTCACGTAGTTGCTTGGTTCGATGGGCCAGCTCTCGGGGCCTGCGCTGCAGTTCCTGACCTGCGCATGGCCCGCAAGCGCGAAAACTGAAGAGCAAGCGATTGCCAGGGCCGCTATTGTCGTTTTGATGGGCTTCATGATCTATCGGCTTTCAACTTTTCGCTTCGGGTCGATACGGGACGCACTATCTTTGATAGCTGAGGTAGGCTGAGACGGCCTCGATCTGATGGCCTGTCAATGCTGTCGCAATAGGCAGCATGGTGTTGTCGTCTCCAGCGTTCACTGGATCCTTTTTCCGGAATCCCTTGCTCCAGCCCTTCAGCTGAGCGACTAAGTAGGGATAAAGCTGTCCCGCCAAACGCGGCACCGCTTCGTTGCCCTTCGCATCCGGCCCGTGACAGGCGGCACATGCCGGAACGTTCGCGTCTGGGAGGCCCTCTTCGAAGATCTTCTTCCCGGCGGCCACCAGATTTCTGGGGCCACCGTCGGCGGGCCTTGGGTCGAGCCGGTT
>JBKQOR010000172.1:0-11899 GCA_052145435.1 Rhodomicrobium sp.
TGGGCTTGTGCTCCAGAGCAGCGCTTACCTACGGCGCAGTGCGGTTCGTGGTGCGGATCGGTGACACGGCACCGGCCACGAAACTGCGCGCCCAGCAAGCGGCGGCGCAAGTGCCAATCCAGTCCAGCCAAAATTTAGCCCTCATTGGCCGCACAGGTGAGCGGTGGTTGCGTAATTCCGGCTGACGCGTTTCCCCCAATGACGAGGCCAAAGCAATGCTGGCCCGAAACGGAGCTTAAGATGATCCGCGATCGCGTCTTTTCCCTTGCGCTCGCGATTTTGCCCGCGGTGGCGATATCGCTCTGTGCTGCGGATATTTGCGCAGAAGCCCAGACGGGCGGCTACCTTCCGCCGCAAAGCGCGCCCAGCCAATATAACGCGCCTTATGGCAGCGATGCCCCGCGATCGATCATGCCGCCCCAGGGAGGCAACTCGTACAACGCTCCCAGCTATGGCGAGCCTTACACCGCGCCGCCGCCGGGCGGCCCGGATAGAGGCGGCCCTCCGCCGCAACCGGGCACCTATTCGTCCAACGAAATCATCGACGAGGGCCATCGCTTCTTCGGAAATGTCTCCGAAGGTCTCGCCAATGTGGTGGAGCATGCTTTTTCTCGCAACGGCCGCCCCAACGGCTATATACTTGGCGAGGAAGGAAGCGGCGCCTTGGTCGCGGGCTTGAGATATGGCGAAGGCACGCTCTACACAAAGGGCTTTCCGCCGCAAAAAGTGTATTGGCAAGGCCCCTCGCTTGGTTACGATTTTGGCGCCAATGGCTCGAAAGTCATGACGCTTGTGTATAACCTTCGCAACACGTCTCAAATTTATGAGCGTTTTGCGGGGGTCGATGGTTCGGCGTATTTCGTTGGAGGGGTTGGAATAACCTTTCAGCAACATGACGATGTCATGCTCGCCCCCATTCGCGCCGGGTTGGGGTTGCGCTTGGGAGCCAATGTCGGTTATCTCAAATATACGCCTTCGCCAACTTGGAACCCCTTTTAGGTCCTTGCCGGGCGAAAGGCAGAACAGCGTGCCGCAAAAAGCGTCTGGATACTCTGCCGGGCGCGGTGACGGAACCGGAACGCCTGGACGCCGGAATAGCAAGGGCTGTGTAAGCATTCGTTTTCCGAAGGCGGCATTTATCCGGATGTTTGGCAAGATGTAGGGGAGCCCAGTTCAATGATCCAAGCAGTTTTGCTGATCGCGCTGGGCTTTCTTTCGGCAAGCCTTATAGGCGTGCTTGTCGCCCCCTCCCTTTGGAACCGCGCCTACCGCCTGTCCAGAAAGCGGCTCGAGCAGACGCTTCCCATCACGCTTTCGGAGATCGAAGCAACCCAAGATCAGCTTAGGGCCTCCTACGCCGTGCGGATGCGCCGGCTCGAAACGGCTTTGGCGAGCGCCAAGCAGAAGGCGGCGATGCAGCTCGTGGACAACAGCCGCCTTCAGATGCAAATCGTCGCGCTCAAGGATGAGATTGCCGATCTCGATCTTAAGCTGTCAGAAAGGCGCAATGCCGCGAACGTGCTTGAGCAAACCATCATCATGAGGCTCCCCGAGCTCGACCGTGAAATCACCTCTGCGAAGGCGCAGCTGCAGGAGCGCACCCACGATCTTTCGGACCTCAACAACAAATTAAGCCGGCGGCACGAGGAGCTTGACGCCGCCGAGCGGGCCGCAGTCTCCTATCGGGACGAGCTCGCACGCCTCCACCAAGCCCTCGAGAAGAACAGCGCCGATCGCACCGGACGGCGCTTCCGGCGCGCCTCTCAATGGACTTTGGACGATTACCGGGGAGAATATGACCGGCTGAACCTTGAGCTGTCGAGGCTCCGCCAGCAGCTTTCGCACCTTCAAGACCGCGATGCTCAGCAGGCGGGTATAATAAAGGAAGAGCTTCAGAAGCTTGCCGAGTTGATTCTGGTATCGGCGCAACCTAAGACCGAGGTGCGAGCGGCGGAGCGGCCCGAACCTGCCGCCGCAAAGCGCGCCACCGGCTCGGAAGTGCGCAGGGACCGGCCTGTCCCCTGGCCCGAAGCCGCCGCTCCGTCTGCGGGCACGGCGCCGACAGATTCCCAGGACAATCTTGACGCGCATCCGCAGGAACCCGTAAGGCCGGGCGAGGGGAAGGCCGAACCCGCAAATCCGGCCTTGGCCGCGGTTCTCGGCGCTCTGCCGGATGCCGCCCCGAAACCTCAACCTGGCAACGGCAGCATAGAGCCAGCCGAGGAGCCCAAGTCAGGCGCCAGCGCGCCCCGCTCGAAACTATTGCGTGAGGCCGTGCCGGCGAAGCGAAAGGAAGCAGGGGCTCGCGCATCGAAGAACGGTGCTGGAGCTGGCAGGCAGGAGGCAGCCGCCGGGGAAGCGGAGACCCAGCCGGGGCTGGCGGCTGCACAGTCTGGCAGCGCCTCTCTCAGCGCTGCAGAAAGGGTTTCCTCGCCAGACGTTGCCGAAACTGATGACGGAAAGACACCAGGTCAAGGCCTGGATATACAAACAGCCGGCCCCGCTCAGGCTGAGCGCAGCAGCGCCGCTCAAGGCCGGACGCTTCTCGAAAGGCTTCGCGGTGTCGGCGAAGAAACGGTGGAGCGGGGCGAATAGCTTTGTGCCCTCTGCTCAGTGCTTACGTTGACAGAAACCACCGGTGCGGCCCTTCGAGGCCCACCGCGGTTAGCTTGCCGCTGTAAAAGGCAAGAGTATCGATGCCAATCCGGTTGTGCAGGTCCTCCGGCGCGCGGGCCGGTGTGTGACCATGAACGATGACCGCTCCGAACTCGTGCGGATACATTAAAAATTCCTCGCGTATCCAAATCAGATCGACGCTCCTTTGCTTGTCGAGCCCGACGCCGGGCCTGACGCCCGCATGAGCGAAAAAGTAGCCGCCCGCACGAAACGAAAGCTCGAGCGTACGGAAGAATTGCAGATGATCCTCCGGCAGCAGCGCGCGGAAAATCGCATTGGCCCCGGCCAACCCCGCCTCTCCGGAAAAATAGGCGTTTTGAATGGCTTCCGCTTCAACTCCATAAGACAAAAGGGCAGCCTCGCCGCCATTATAAAGCCAGTTCAGGCCGAAGCCTGGCCGCTCGTGGAAGGTAAGGAGCAGATCCTCGTGGTTACCCTTGAGAAACTGCGGCGTAATGTCCGCGGGCAGCCCGCTTATCAGGCGGCTGACCACGCCTTTCGAGTTAGGTCCGCGATCCACGTAGTCTCCGAGAAACACAAATACGGTGGGCATCTTTTCCCGGTTGGCGCGATCGCGCTCGATGATTCCAAGCAATTTATCTAAAAGATCGAGACGGCCATGGATATCGCCGATGGCATAAAGCCGCGTGCCCTCGGGCGCATGTGCATTCGAATGCTTGCTAATCTTGATGCTCAAAGAATGCCCCTTCGAAGATCGATTATCCGGCGGTTCCCAAGCCCGCACCGTAACTATGGCACAGTTTCGCCGCTTTTTTCACTCAGTTATCGCTTTGAACGAAGCGGGGGCTTGGGGTTGCTTCCGTGTAAGAAATGTTTTACTTCCAACGGTATCTTTAAATCCCCATGCGGCCGTGTTTTGGGGACCCGCTTCATCAATCAAGAGGGTTCGTAATGGTGCTCAGGCTTCCCGCGTTAAGCCTTTTCATCTTATTTTTTGGAATTGGCGGCACATTGGCGCAAACGGCAGCTAGGCCGGGTGCTCCTGCACAGCCTGGGAAGTCCACGGCGGTTGGGACTGTTGGCGTCATCGCGGGCGACATCGATAGTACAGGCTTAAGGGTCGCAAGCGACCTTTCGCGGCTTTTCGACAGTGGAAACGAACTTCGCGTCATTCCGATCGTCGGAAAAGGATCGGCTCAAAATATCAACGATCTCCTCACGCTGAAAGTGGTCGACATCGCGATCGTGCAATCCGACGTGATGGCTCGCTTTCTGAAGACGAACCGGCAGCCGGGCATCCAATCGCGGGTGCAATATGTTGCGAAACTCTACTCCGAAGAACTCCACGTCCTATCCCGCATGCAGTTTTTATGTTTGCAAGATCTGGCGGGACGCCGGGTCAGCTTCGGGCCAAGGGATAGCGGCGCGGCCATAACTGCCGAGGCGGTTTTTGAAGCCAGCAATATTCCCATCGATCCGATATATCTCGACCATCAGGAAGCCGTCGAACGCTTGAAGAAGGGCCAGCTCGACGCACTCGTTTATGTTGGCGGCAAGCCATCCTCAGCTTTCGATGGCATTACTCACAAGGATAAGGTACATTTCCTTGACGTGGAGTATCTGCCGGCTCTTCAGCCAAGCTATCTTCCCGCCATTATAACTTCAGAGGACTATTCAAATCTCGTGGCACCGAACGAGAGCGTGGCAACGATTGGCGTTTCATCAGTGATGGCCATTCATAATTGGCCGCCGCAGTCGGAACGGTTCAGGGTTATGACGCGATTTGTGGAGAAATTTTTTGGCGACTTCGATAAGTTGAAGGCAGGAAGCTTCAGCCCGAAATGGCGCGAGGTCAATATTCGAGCGCCTGTCAAGGGCTGGCAGCGTTTCCAGCCAGCCGAACGCTGGCTTATTGCCGATGCACAGGCCAAGGCACAGGCCAAGGTACAGCCAATAGCACCGCAAGCGGCGCAACAATTGAAAACGATGCTGCAGAGGTTTGTCGAAAGTCAACAGGGTTCTTCCACCGATCAGGAAGAGCTCTTCAACCAGTTCGTCCGGTGGTATCAGCAACAGGGCGCTCAAGCGCCTCAGCAGCAATGAGGCGATCGAGGAGCGCCCGCGTTTTTGCCCGCGGCCGGGAGGAGTAAACATGCCAGAGACTGACAAGCAAGAAGAGAATCTCAATGGGTCTTCTGACATGCACGAACCCGCTGCCAAGGGGGAGATGGGTCCCGAAGAACCGGCCCCATCTCACGAGGCGGAGCCCGCGCCGGCTGAAGGTGACGCTCCAAGCCCGGAAGGCTTGGGGGAGACCGCCGCCGAAGCGCCGGACGAGGAAGGTATAAGCGAGTTCGCCGACAATGTGGTGTTAGGTCTCGAACAGGCTGGCCTCGGCATCGAGGAGCATGAGCCCCTCGAAACAGCACAGGATGAAAGCGGCCTAGTCCCTGGCGCTGCAGAGGAGGCGTTTTTTGCTGACTGGGCCGGCTTCGAGGATTTCGCAGAGAATGGACCTGCCGGGCAGCCGGAGCAGGAGCAGGAGCAGGAGCAGGAGCCGGCGAGCCTGAATGAGCTCTCCGATAGCAGCTTGGCCTCTTGGGGCGCCTCGGAGGGCTTGGACGAGATCGAAATCCCCCCACAGGCTGAAGCGCATACTGTGAGCCTGCAAAGCCTATCCAGCATGGGATCGGCGCGCTTGGTTTTCGAAGAAAGTCCTATGCAGGTCACACCGCAGCAGGCGGGTTTACGCACTCTATCCGAAATGAGCTTGGCCTCTGCCGGCGCTTTTGCCGGCTACAACGGCTTCGGGGAAGATGCAAGCAAGCATGACGAGCTAGCCGACGCCGTTCAATCCGCGCTGCTCAGCGTCTACGGTGAGGCACCTGAGCAGACCGCTCAGCCCATCTTTCAGAAGCCCGCTATTTCCGAAGAGCCTTCCAGCATGGGCTGGAATGCCCGCCCAGCGACGGGCCTCGCTCAGCCAAGCGACGGCTTGACGCCGCAGGATGTGATTCTGAACTACTTCGATTACACGCCGGGCGCTCAAGACGGCAGCGATTCTGCGCCGCAGGCCTTCGATCCCGATGCTGCCTACGAGAAGGAACCGCCAGTTTCCTTCCGCCCGGGTCCCGAGTCGGTAGCGCAGCTGCAAAAACGCTGGGACCCCGAAGACCGGCCTACTCAGCCGCAGGAATGGAAGCCAACCGCGCGGCCCGCTCAGTATAGCGGGCCTCCGTCGTTTCCCGTTCCCGCGCAACCGGGCCTGGCCCAGAAGCCGGCAGCCCCGCAAAAGCCCGAAAGCAGCCGCTTGCTCGGCGCAGCCGCGATCGGCTTAATGGGCGGCATCGCGATAGCGGCAAGCTTGGCTGCCTTTCTCATCTATGGTCCGCACCCGGCGGGTGTCGAAATCCCCGGCATCGGAAGTCTTAGGCTCGATAAAGACGACCAGGGATACGGCCGGGCGATACCGGAGGAAAGCAACAGGGAGCCTCTAAGGAGCCCTGGTATCAAGGCGCCTGCCGAAACTTCGAGCGAAGTTCTGGCAGCCGACGCGGTGGCCGTGGCCGGTCAGCCCGCTCCCTTAGCGATCAGCATCCGCTCTTCGCAAGCCTTCGAGAAGACGCTTGTCAGCATCACTGGAGTTCCCGAGGGTGGCCGGCTGAGTGCGGGCGTGGACACAGGCGGCGGCGCCTGGCTGCTGCCGCCGCGGCGTTTGAACGGGCTAACCATCAATCTTCCCGCGGGTTTACCCGACTTGATTACTTTGGAGGCACAGCTTCTCGACAGCAATGCCCGGACGCCGCTGTCTGCGAAGGGCTCGTTCATCGTTCGCCTCAAACCCGCAACCCCCGGCGCTTCGGACGCATTTTCTCAAGGCCTGCCTCCCGCAACGCTGGCATCCGCGCCCAAGCCGGTGTCACAACCTTCGCCGGCATACTCTTTCAACACCCAAACCGTTCCTCAACCGGCGGCACCTGCTCAAACTCAGACGGCGGATTCGAGCTTCAGGGCACAGACCGTAACCGCTTCCCCGCTCCCGCAAACAGCATCCGCGCCATTCCAAGCCTCGCTTGCTCCGGCAGCAACCGCGCCTGGTCGAGGTGCAGCCCGCAATGCGAGCCCGCGGCCTGAGGTCGAGGACCTCATTCGCGAAGGCAATAAGCGGATGCGCGAAGGTGACATCCTCGAAGCCCGCCAGTTCTACCAAAGGGCGGTGTCATTCGGAGACCCCGAAGCGGCATTAGCGATGGGCCGGTCCTACGATCCGATCTATTTCGCGAGAATCGACAAAAAGAATGCCGAACCCGATGCCGCGAAGGCTTTCGACTGGTACCGCAAGGCAATGGATGCGGGTGCCGCCCAGACCGCCATGGTGCGCATCGAAAACCTCAAGCACTTCCTTAACGAGTAGCACGTTTCAGGATGCCCCCCTCGAGGCGGCCTCCCGCAAACCTGAGAGAGGCCTCACGGGTGCGGCTTTTCGTACACACCGATCATCGGACCCAAGCCAATAAGGCTGTTTCCCGGACGCAAAGCCGATGGCACATACAATGCCGGAGCACTGCCGCCATCCAGAAAAAGCGCGTTCCGGCACTTCAGAGCGTCGCGAAATAAACGCTCGAAGGTATCGAACGGCACCTCCTCCTCGGAAATCGCAAAAAAGGCTATCGCCTCGCGCACGCAGACACCGTCGCGCATTTTCGCCGACGCATTGGCCTTCGCTAGGCGGGGATGCAGCTTCCCATCGATCACAAGCATCGGCCCCGATTGAGTGGCAAACAGCGCCGTCGGTTTCTGCTTGAGGAATGCACCTGTTTCCAGAACCCCGGCTTCCCCCTTGCCAGCGTAAAAAATGCCGTTAGGTTTGAGATGGAAATTGCCCGGCCCCGATGCTGTGCTGGCGCGCACGAGTTCCCTGCCCTCTTCGATGTAGAGGCCGACTGGCCGGTAATCTGGATGAAACATGCCCCCGTTGAGCGCGAAGGCGAGCCGGCCTCCCATTTTATCCACTTTTGGCAGCGCGCTCAAATAGGTGTAAGGTGTTCCGTCTGGGCGGCGCCAGAAGATCCGTATGTCGAAGCGGTTTAGCGGAGCCTCGCAGAGCGTATAGGAATGCTGCTCGAAGCTAAAGGGCCTACAGGTCTGTTTATCCCGGCCAGTGGCCTCCGCTTGCACAGTCTGAAGGCCGGGAGAGAGGGCGATAAAGACTGCCGCAATTTCCAATGTGGGGCGTTTCACTGTTTTATCCTGTAAGATGCAGGGATATTATCGTTCGAAATGAGGTAGACGGGCCGCATTTCATTGGCCGGAAAGCCTTCGGGTAGATGCAAGCGCGTCGAAGCCCGTTGCCGGTTGCTACCCCGCGTTCGTGTTGAAATTTGGGGGTCCAGCCCGGAAGCCCTCGAAAAAGCGTGCTGGAGGCCGTATCGAGAAGCTAAAATGACACGCTTATTTCCTTGGGTTATTGCTATAAGTAACGTGAAGGACCGGGGAGACCTCACGCCCCATGCTGGAGGAAATGTCATGTTCATCGAGCTTCACGACACCGTTGGAAATATCACGCTGATTTGCGTTGAGGACATCCAGCGCGTGCGCAAAGGCGCGCATGGCGGGTCCGACATTTTTATGAATGAGCTCGAAGGCTGGGTGCAGGTCGCAGAAAGTGTCGCCGCGGTGCGCGACCTCATTATCAAGGCAGGCGATATCGTTACGGCATCGCAAGTCGTCGAAGGCGGAGGAAAGCCGATCAGGCTGCAGCCAGTGGATACCCCGCGCGACAGAGAGTAGAGGGCTTGCAGCGCCCCCTTCAGGCACCCATGATCTTATCGCAGAACCACCGGCACCCACTTTTCCGGATCGTGGATTAGGGGCCGGCAAGCGGCCGCTAGGAGGCGCTTTTATGCCGCGCGCTACCCGGCCTTTCCCCGATTGGCCGGGGGGTGCTTGACTGCGGGACGCGGACCAGGGCGCGGCGTTACTGGCGGCGCTGGGCGGCGTACTCGATTGGGCGCAGCGCCGCGCGGGGGATTGATGCTATTCTTGGCATCGCCGCGAACGGACCTCGTGTCTGGGCGGTACCGGTCCCTGACTGCGCCGAAATGTGCGGCCGTTGTTCTATTGCCATAAGCGCCACGGTTCAAAGTTCCGGGACTGAGATTGCCCGGTTCCCTGCTGGCGTTTTGCCGGCGGCTGTCCGGCATGCCCCCTGTTTTGGGCGCAGCTGGCTTCAGCGCAATGCTGCTGGATTTGACACCGAAGACGTTGCCCCTGCTGAAGTCTCCCGCCTTCGCGGTAGCGGCAATCGGCGGCCTGCCGTGGTTGTTCGACAGTTTGAGGCCGGGGTTCCCGCTTGCTAGATGCTGATGATTGAGCTGCTCGGCGGATGGGGGAAGATGGCGTTCGCTCGCAGCTTCGAGCTCCTGCACGGTGGGTTGTGCCCGCACACCTCCGTTGCCTCCATTGAAGCCGGCCCTCGACGCGCTGCCTTCCGGAGCGGCCTTACTATAGACATTGGCGAAGCCGCTTGGCCTGCCGGTATTCGTCACCGACCTGTTGTAATAGTAGGTGCCGCCGGACCAATATCCGCCGGCAAAGCCAACGCCGGAGTAGCCAAATCCGTAGTCGATGCCGCCATAGAACCCGATATGCGGTCCCCAATAGCCGGCGTTCCAAACGTAACTGCCGTTGCTCCAGCCCCAATATCCGGGCGTCCAAACCAGACCCGGTTCCGGCGCCGGCACCCACGCGCCCGGCACCCAATAATAATCGCCCGAGTCCTCTCCCCAAGCCCAATATCCTGGCGCCCAAATATAGCCGGGGCCTGGAAGAGGCGGTTGGGCGTAGACGGGCAGCGGTGGCGGAGCAACGGTGACGGTGACAAAGAGCCCCGCATGAGCTTTCTCCGCCGTACCCGCCATGAGTAGCGTCACGAGCATTGTGGCGATGAGAGATATTAATCGCATTTTTTGCATTCCCGGTTGTGTTTTGTCACCAGTTCCACAAATCAGCCGGTTAACTGCGCCGTGAATTTCACGTCTGGCGCCACTGGAGATGTTGTTCGCCTCCCCTTTATGGCGAAGTTGCATTTCGCAGGCATTAACAATGCTAGTCCGGAAACGTGCCAGAATTAAGCCAATCGCGCAGCTATAGCTTGATTGCTCACAGTTTTATTGCGTCCAAGATATGTTTTTGTACGGAACAAATACAGGTGGCATGCGACCACTGAAATATGCAAGCAGTGGTTGAGTACACCTTTACCCCTCCGTGCTGTGTATTTGCCGTCGGTGTATTCCGCGACGGCGGGTTCCAGCTGCAAGGAGGGCGCGCCCACAAACGGCGATTCGGCTACGTGTGTCCTGTAACCATCTGCATATATTGACTATTTCTGATATAACCCGTTACACGATACATCAACGGCTGCGCGCGGCGGCAATAAAATGCCGGCAAGCCGCCATTTCATTGCCCAAGTTCTGCTGTTACGGTTCGACAATCAACTCTGTAACGTCGGCCGCGTAATACTGTATGTGACTCACATTACGCGTGCACGAGTAAAAGGGTATGCGCAGAATGACCAAGATTCATCGGGAACTCTTCTGGGGGCTCCTTTTAAGTACAATCGCGCTTGCGCCAGTCGCAGCAGATGCAGCCGACCTCTATCGTTCTGCGCCGCCACCCCCCAGCTACGCGCCTCCCGTAGCCTATGTCGATTCGTACAGCTGGGCGGGATTCTATGCGGGTATCAATGGCGGTTACGGTTGGAGCAACGGCGGCAACGCCATCGGATATAACGGCACCGGTGGCTTCATCGGCGGAACGGATCAGTCGAGCCGGGCTCAGCCTCAAGGCGGCTTCGGAGGCGGCCAAATTGGCTATAATTTCCAAAGCGGCTCCTTTGTCTACGGTGTCGAGACCGATTTCCAGGGCGGAAGTCTTAGCGATAGCATCGCCGGCTCGACGGCGAACGGAAGCGATTTCTCCAGCCGGGAGAGCGTCGACTGGTTCGGCACCGCCCGCGGGCGCCTCGGATACGCCTTCGGCCGCACTCTCATCTATGGAACGGGTGGTTTCGCTTATGGCAACGTGCGCCAGAGCGCCCTTGTAACCGGCACCGCCGACTCCGCGTATTTGCGAAACAACGATACACAGACCGGCTACACGGTTGGCGGCGGCATCGAATATAAATTCACACCCTCATGGTCCCTGAAGGGCGAGTATCAATATATCGATCTAGGTAACGAAAAGCTCAGCGGCATCGACAATGGGACGGGTACCGCGGTCACGTCGGGCGGTCTCGATACGAGCTTCTCCACCGTAAAGATCGGCTTGAACTACCGCTTTGGCGGCGGAGGCGAGCCCCTGAAATAACCGGACCCCCACACCGGTTATAGAACGGCGCCTTCGGGCGCCGTTCTTGTTTGCGGCGTAGCACGCGCAGGCCGGCGCTGCGGCATGCCAGCGTTTATCCTAAATCCGGCAGTTGACGTCAGCCGCAGCGTCGTCCCCGCGCAGGCGGGGACCCAGTAAACACTGCGCTATATCAATGGCTTCGACCGCCGGGATTACTGGATTCCCGCCTTCGCGGGAATGACAGTCAGAGGCAATGGCGCCTCGCCTAGCGGCTGACAAGCGGCCGGCAGCTACCGCGCTGTTTTGGCGTGAAGCTTCACTGCCGGAACGGGCTCAACTGCCTTTTTTAGGTTTATTTCTTGTTCCGGGGCGGCCGGACCGGCTTATAGGTCTTTTTGAATTCCGCGAGGGCAATAAGGTAGGGCTGCCCTTTTCTTTGTTTTGTGGCCGGATCGTAAATGTCCGCGATCATGCAGTTTGCCGATCCGTGCTGCGCCTCGCCCCAAGATGCCATAATGGACAACGGCCGGCGCAGGGGGTTGGGGACCGCTACGATTTGCCCGCGAGCGGTATAAACACCCTCTTGTCCGCGCTTCGGAGAGTACCGCGCCAAGAATGTATCGGGCTTCACAACATATCGCTCGCCCGCCGGCGCGGTGACAATGAAATCGCCGGGAACCGCCATATTTTTTGTTTCGTTGGTGCCGTCTGCAAGGACGGTCTCCACCGGCGTAGCGGCAGACGCCTGTTCGGCCTGAACCTCGCCGGTCTTGCGATAGATCCTGCCATGGCGGGCCAAAGCCTCTGAAATCTCGGGCGCATGCCTATCGATCTCGATTTCCGGGTCCCCATCTTCTCCGCCGCCACGTTTAGGTCCAGCTGCCGTCATAAAAGCCAAGCTCCTTTTTCGCTC
>JBKQOR010000173.1:0-14788 GCA_052145435.1 Rhodomicrobium sp.
GCGAGATCGCCCTCCCGCAAGATCGCCGTGAGTATCAACCCGCCTTCGGCGCGCCGGTGATGGAAAACCACGCGCTCAGCAATATCGATGACAACGTAATGCTGAATGCTAGAGACACGGAAATAACCCCGCAGTTTGGCGTGCTTGTCCAAACGCTTGGTGGAGGGTGAAAGCACCTCGACGACGATAACAGGGTTGGAAAGATATCCCGCATCGTCTGGAACCCGCTCTCCGCAGTTCACGGAGACATCGGGGATATAATACGTCATTTCATCGGCAATGACGCCGGGACCGTCCAAAAAGGCTTCGCAAGGCAGCCCCAGCCGCCCGATTGCCGCAGTAAGCCCGATATAGACACGCCCGATCGCCCTGACATGCTGCACGTTTCCAGGTGCCATGGCCACAGGTTCGCCGGCATCGAGCTCGTAACGGTCCGGCCCCTCCAGCGTGCCGAGCCAGGCGACGAATTCCTCGACCGTCATTTTGCGTTGGGGAAGTGCCGTCATGATTTAAGACTATCATAATAGCGGCCATGATGCGACTGGGGTGAAATCCATTCTTAGGCGATACGCGCAAAGCGGTTGGTCCGGTTCCGGCGGCCTAACAGCCCACATAAGCTCGTTTTGAGACTTACGCCTTTCGGCCTCGACCGCCGGTTCAGATTTTGCTAGTCAGATATTTCAGCTTCGGTGGTGATACCGAATCCGGTTGAATGCTTCGCGGCCCCCTTTTGTCATCCCGGAACGGCGCCCTTCGCGCCGTATCCGGGATCTTCACGGGCGCTTCGAATGTTGCAAGACCCCGGATAAGCGCTGACAGCGCTTTCCGGGGTGACGCCTGCGAACTATTCGACCGGATGCGGTATGACGGGTCGATTCCAGACACAGGAGGCGTGTCTCATTTCGAGTGCTTTGGCTTGCTGATAAACCCGAAATAGAAGCAAAGCAGGAAGAAAACGAAATGGACGATGGCGCGTTGGCCGCTGATTTCGGGCGTCTCAACAGCAACGGTCCCGGCGTACGGCATCACCCAAGGAAGAGATACGCCGGTTAGCCATAGATACCAAAGTATCCCGGAGCTAACAAAAAATGCCCCGGCAAGGAATTTTCGTACCTCTCGATATCCGATCGCAACGTAGAGAGTCGCTAACGCATAGAGAACGATGAAGATGACGAGCCAGATCGGTAATGTGAGAATCCATGCCGGTAAGGTGCTCATAACTCTTCACCTAGATATCCTCGCCTGGCGCTTCGGCCGGCCAAGCGTGCCGCCTTCGCGCTCGCCATAGAGCGGCGCCCCGCTCCCTAGTATCGAGCCGATGAAGACCTATGCCGGCCCGTCCCGCTTCGGTGCATTTTCATAGGGGCCTACTGTAGTTAATTCAGGTATGGTAAATGCGGCGAATTTTAATATCTATCCGCCGCGGTTTTCGCGAATTTTCGCGATTCGGCGCGAAATTCTGCGATTCAAAAAGTCCGCTAATATTAGAAAGTTGCGCGCGTTAACCGCACACCGCAACCTTCGGTGGGCGTGTGCCGCCCTTACAGGTTTCCGCGGAAAAAGCAATCGCTTTATGTTTCGTGCAATATATCAATGTGTTAGTTGGCCTTAACGCTTATGTAAGGCGCTTTTGCCGACAATTGACGCCAAAGGAAAGACGGTTTTGCGAAGGGATATACCTATGTATTTCAACGGCAATCGTAAACAGCGCGCGAGATCCGGAACGGCCTTCCTATTTGCGGATGACCGCGGCAGACCGGAACGGGAACCGGCGCTTCAACCGCTAGAGTTTGACTACTCCGCGTTCTGCATCTCCACGTACTTCTCCGGCTCAATGATCGGGTCGGACGATTTGTGATCCTCGAACAGGAAGCCGCCCGACTGGCGCGCCCAAAGGCTCGCATAAAGGCCGCCGAGCTTGATCAGCTCCGCGTGGCTGCCATCTTCCACGACGCACCCCTTATCCATGATGATGAGCCGGTCCATGGCTGAAATGGTCGAGAGCCGGTGAGCGATAGCGATCACGGTCTTGTCCGCCATCAGATTGTAGAGCTGCTCCTGTATCGCGGCCTCGACCTCGGAGTCGAGCGCCGAGGTTGCCTCGTCGAGTATCAGGATCGGCGCATCCTTTAGAAGCACGCGCGCAATCGCGATGCGCTGGCGCTGGCCACCGGAAAGTTTCACGCCCCGTTCGCCGGCTTGCGCATCGTAGGCCCGCCGCCCTTTATAGTCCTCAAGTGCGAGGATGAATTCATGCGCGTGCGCTTTTTTGGCGGCGGCGATGACCTCTTCGTCGCTAGCGCCGGGCTTTCCGTAGCGGATATTGTCGCGAATGGAGCGATGCAGGAGCGAGGTGTCTTGCGTAACAAGGCCAATTTGCGCGCGCAGGCTGTCCTGCGTGATGCGCGCGATATCCTGCCCGTCGACCAGGATGCGCCCCGACTCCAGATCGTGGAAGCGCAAAAGGATATTGATGAGCGTGGATTTGCCGGCGCCCGACGGCCCCACCAGCCCGACTTTCTCTCCGGGCTCGATCGTCAGCGTTAGATTTTCGATGAGGCCGCTGTCCCTTCCATAATGGAAGCGGACGTTCTCGTAGCGGATCTCGCCGCGCGTAACGCAGAGGGGTTTCGAGCCCGGAGCATCGACGACGGTCCAAGGCTTCGATATGGCTTCCATGCCTTCCTGCACAGTGCCTACATTCTCGAAGATCGCGGTGATGACCCACATGACCCAGCCGGCCATGTTGTTAATCCGGATCACGAGGCCGGTGATGAGGGCGATGTCGCCGAGCGTGATGGCGTTGCGGCTCCAGAGCCACAATGCCAAGCCGGTCGTCCCCGTGACGAGCATGCCGGTCAGAACCCATTGCGATATTTCGAAAGCGGTGATGAACCGGAGCTGCGTCTTGAACTTTTGCAGATGGTCGGAGATTGCCTCCTTGGCGTAAGCGTCCTCGCCTTCCGTATGAGCGAAGAGCTTGACGGTTAGAATATTGGTGTAGCTGTCGACAATGCGGCCCGTCAGCAGCGAACGAGCCTCGGAAACGGTCGTTGCGAGCTCGATCAGCTTCGGCACGAAGAACCAAACCATGCCCAGAAAGGCGGCGAGCCATATGAGAAGGGGCGCAAGAAGCCTCGCGTCGAGCTCGAAAAAGATGACAGCCGCGCTCGTCCAATAGATCGCGACGAACCAAAGCGCATCGACGGCTTCAACCACCGTTTGGCGGAGCGCCCCGCCCGTCTGCATGATCTTATTCGCAATCCTGCCCGCGAAGTCGTTCTGAAAGAACGACAGGCTTTGCCGCAAAATGTAGCGGTGCTGCTGCCAGCGCACCATGTTCATCACATTGGCGTTGACGGTCTGATTGATGAGGAGGGCGTGCACGCCAAAGGCGAGCGGCCGGGCGGCAACCGCGACAAAAGCCATCCACATCAGCGTGCGTCCGTGCTCCTCGAAGAATGAGGAGGGGTTAGCTGCGGCCGTGGCCAAGTCTACGATTTTGCCGACAAAGGCGAAGAGGGAAACCTCGATCAGCGATCCGATCAGGCCGAAGAGCATGATCAGCGCATAAACCCACCAAACATGCCGCAGATAATGCCAATAGAAGGCGCCGAGCTTGCCGGGCGGCTGGACAATGGGAACGTCTTTATAAGGGTCGATAAGACTTTCGAACCAGGATAGCATGGCTTCGCTCGCGTTTATGAGGTGGAAATGGCGCGGCGAAGCGAAGCGCAGGCTTCGCGATGATGCTCGCGCAGCTAATTACCGGAAGCGGTAACTGTCATCGCTGAGGGTCTCCCTGCCGTTCAGGCTGTTGAGCCAAGATGAGCTTCTATCATGCCAGCGCGTTTGCCCGAAGAGGTCAGTGGAACGCGGCAGAATTTTGGCCTTGGACACAAAAGTGGCACCTGCCGGCACAGGCTTCCGCGATAAAGGGCGTTGGCCGCCGAGGGCATACCTGCGGAGCAGATCACGGTGAAGGCATACGGCAGCTTGTTGCCGATGGCTGCAACACCACGGAGGCTGGCAAGGAGGGAAACCGCGGGGTTGAGGTATGGGTAAAAGGGTAGCACTTCGCCTTTCGCACTTGCAAAAATTACTGAAGTATTGATATCTCTGTGAAAATTGCGTCTTTGTTCACGCTGTTGCTGAAAAGCTAGAACGGAGCCGCGAGAAAGGTGTTACTATTTGAGGCTCTGTAGGGGATAGCTGTGGCGCTGGTGTTGAAAACCCGATATGTTGGTTGTTTCTTCCGCAATCTGTTGCCTAAAAAGCGCAGATTCAGCCCGAACTACCTGCTAGAGTTTATGGTGAGTCGCTTGCCAATTGAAACCGCGTTGAAGCATTGACGAAAGTCTCATGCTAGCAAGAACTGTCATCAGCCTTGAGCAAACGCCCGTTCTTCGCGTCCCGGAAATTGGATGCAGCGTTGCGCTGCGCCGCTCCTCCCGTGCGAAGAGATTTTCTCTAAAGGTTAGCCACACCGAGCGCGCCGCGATCCTAACCCTGCCCAATAGGGGACGCGTGGAGGATGCGAGCGCTTTCCTTGCCCGGCATGCGGACTGGCTCAGGAGGCAGCTTGAGCGCCTTCCCGACCCTGTGCCTTTCGCCGACGGGGCCGTCATTCCGCTCAGAGGCGCTTTTCACTGCCTTAAATTCATGGGCGCGCAGCGCAATTGCGGTGTGGTGTCGCTCCAGCAAACAGGCCTGCAGCTTCCGGAAATGCCTACATTCACTGCGCTGCCCAACTGGCGAAGCCAGTGTTGCGCGGGCAACGACATATCGCTTCCTCAAATTTGTGTCAGCGGCGAAAAGGACCATGCGCCCCGCCGCTTTTCGGATTGGCTCCGCTCCGAGGTTCGCAGAGATATCGCCACCAGCGTAGCGAAACATGCAGAAAAGCTTGGGTGTGCCCCCAAGCGGATCGCAGTACGCGATCAAGCAACGCGATGGGGGTCTTGCTCGACAAGCGGTACTCTATCTTTCTCATGGCGGCTCATCTTTGCGCCGCCATTTGTTTTGGACTACGTCGCAGCTCACGAAGTCGCACACCTTCGTGAAATGAATCACGGGCCCCGCTTCTGGCGGCTGGTCAAGGATGCAGTGCCCCCCATGCAAAGGGCGCGGATTTGGCTCAAGGCACATGGCGCTGAGCTTCATCGTTTCGGCAGTGATTTCTAGTATTGTGCACTGCACATCTGTGCTCTCGCCTAATGGCGTTTTTTGCGGCACAATAGCAAGACAGCCGCTGCAATTCATGGAACGCCGTGGACCAAAAGAGACGCTTCCCCGAGTTCTACGTTACCGCGCCGCAGCCTTGCCCTTATCTACCCGGGCGGCACGAGCGCAAGATTTTCACCCATTTGTCGCCGGACAGACCCCGCGCGCTCGTCGACAATTTGTTGAAGGGCGGGTTCAGGCGCAGTCAAAACATCGCATACATGCCGTATTGCGACCGCTGCGCCGCATGCGTGCCGGTCCGGATTGTGGTTAATGAGTTCCAGCCCAAGCGAACGCTCGCTAAAACCTGGAAAATAAACTCCGGCATCGAGGCGCGGCGCGTAGCGAGCAAACCGACCATCGAGCAATACGCGCTATTCCGGGCCTATATCGAGGCCCGGCATTCGGAGGGCGGGATGGCAGATATGTCGCTGCTCGATTATTCGATGATGATACAGGACTCCACTGTTGAAACCTTTCTAACGGAGTACCGGCAGCGGCCGGCCTCCGGGTGCGATGCCAAGCATGCTCCCCTTGTTGCAGCCGTGCTGTGCGACCGGCTGAGCGATGGCATCTCTCTTGTTTATAGCTTCTACGAGCCGGAGCTGCCGGAGCGAAGCCTCGGAAACTATATCATTATGGAGCAAGTGGCGTTTGCCCGGTCCCGAGGGTTACCGTATGTGTACCTTGGTTATTGGATCGCGGGCTCACGGAAGATGGCCTACAAAACGCGTTTCACCCCTCAAGAGCACTTGACATCGGCGGGCTGGGTGCGGCGCGGAGGTTAGGGCAGGCGCCCCGGCTATTGAGCGAAGCCGGCGTTCAGGGGCTGAGTGGAGGCGCGCTGGATCTTGCTCAGCATGTGGTTCCACTTGGCCGCAGTGTTGGCGACGACCTTCTCCATGGAGGCCTTCAGCTCGGTCAGCATGGCGCAGCGGCCCGGCTCGGTTGCTGCGTTGGCGGAGTCGAGCGTTTCCACTTTGGAAAGAAGCGCTTCGTTGACGGTATCGAAAGTAGCGGTGGTCTCGTCCTTTACGAATGGCGTTGCGTTTATGACGAACTCCGTGTCCTGCCATTTGTTAATAGCGCGCAGCTTCTGCATATTTTCTTGAAAAATCTTACTGTTTTTCTCGTGAATCGCCTTGATCGAGGCGCTCGCCTGTGCCACGGCTTCGCGGAACGCAGCTGCATCGCAGGGTTGCGCTTGCTGGGCAAGCGCTGGCGCATATGCAGCACTGAAAATAAGTATTACGAGCGCCTTCAGCGTCATAATCAATTAGCTTCCTTTGTCGCACATTAAGAAGCGTTAATATGGTGAACCTGGCGCAAAATTAAGGCAACCCGGCCTAAAGTGTGAATCCCTGCGTCGCGTTGCGAGACAGGGGTTCTTTTTCATCACGCTGATGGTCTAGCGCCCGTAAGTGAACTTGTACGCGGCACCGAGCCCGAATTCAAATTGGTCCTCGGAGCCCTTGACCGTAACGATGGGACTGTCCGCGGCATCGCCTACCAAGCGATTCCATTCGGCAAAGGCCCGCAGCGACAGGCGGTCGCTCACATTGTACCGCGCGGTCGCATCGATCCCAGCAGAGTTAAGGCCGCCCGAGGCGCGGTAAGGCGATAGGCCTGAAGCCAAAGCCTCTCCGCGGGTTACGGAGAAGAAGGTCGATTCGTACTGCGTGTTCGCGAATTGCAGGCGAGGCCCCGCTGTAAGCAGCCAGCGCGCATCGGGCACGAAGAGGAAGTCCGCCATAAGATTCGCAGCGACACCGTCCGCTCCGGAGATGCCTTGAAGGAGTTCGAGGCGCGTTCTGAGAAACGGTGCAGGATAATATTCCGCAAAACCGCCAAGCTCGACGGTGTAGTTAATATCGTTCAGGCCCTTGAGAGCACTGTCGTCGCGATGATCGCGGTTTAGCAGATAATCGCCAGCTGCGCCGATCCGAAAGCTGCCGTTTTGGAAGAGAGCGACGCTGAATGCGTCATTTGGCAGAGTAACCCATTCCTTCGATCCTTCCGGCCGGACATCGATGACAGGACGGAATGCAAAGGTAGAGGTTTTCGCTCCTGGAAATTCCGGTTCTGCTCCGGCGTAACCGCCCAGCGTTACGATCCAGTAGGTTCCAGGTGCGTCCTTATAGGAAAGTGGCGTATCGCCGAGGATATCGGCGCCTTTGGCGATCCCGATGTTTAGGCTGAGAATCGCCGCAAACGACGCGGCTATTCTGGTAGGTGCAAGCATGTGCCCCCCGCTTGATTGCTATACAACCGGCAGACTGTCCGAGTCGTGTTGATTTGGCGCTTTTTTTATCCGGTCGAGCTGCAATCCAGCGGACGATGCGCTTTAGCGCCAATGCGCAAGGAAAAAACCGGCCTAAGGCTGGATGGCGAATTTGTAGGCGGCGCCGATACCTGCGATGAATTGCTCAGCGCTACCCCTCTCGGAAACATGCGGGCTATCGGCGGCATCGCCAACAAGCTGAGTGTAATCGATAAAGAATTTTGAAGAGATTTGTGCGGTCCAGTCGTATTTGCCCGTTAGTTCTGCACCGGCCGATAGAAGTCCGCCCTCCGCGCGGAAGGGAACGTACACGCCGGTCTTCTGAGCGTTCTGGGTGGAAAAATAATCCGAAGCGTATTGGTCGTTGGCGAGCTGGGCGCGGGGGCCGAGCGTCAGCGTCCACTCAGGATAGGGCCGCCAGATATAGTCGGCGGAAAGGTTTGCCGCAAACCCGGTGTTGCCCGTGACGCCCTGGAGCAGCTCGACTCGCGTCCGTATTTGATCGCGGGGATAATATTCGGCGAACAGGCCTCCAGCCAGATCGGCGTCCGCTTTGCCAAGACGCAGGTCGATATCCTCTCCGTGGTAGCGGCTCTGCAATGTGAGGTTGACTGCGGGGCCGGTGCGGAAATTAGAAGTCTCGAAAAGGTTGATGCTAACGGCGTCATTCGGAAAGGCCAGCCACTCCCTATCGCCGGGTTGCCTTATATCGATTTGCGGCTTGAAACCGAGTGTGTAGGTTCTGGAGCCTTCAAAAATGGGCTCGAAGACGCCGTAGCCGCCAAGATCGACTATCCAGGCTGAAGGCGGGAGATTATCGAGCGAAGTCACGTCCAAGGCGCGCGCCGGTCCTTCCGCGTGCAAAAGCGCGCAGAGCACCGGCAAAACCCTAGCGAAACCTCGCGACGTCATGCGCCCCTCCGCAATCTCGATATCCGCATTTGTGCCCGCCAGCGGATACGCAGCCTACGCGTCCTCGAAACCTGTAATACCAAAACGGTTGTTCTTAGGCAAACCTCTAAGCCCCGCTGTGCCTGCTTGCGCGCGCGATCCCCGGTAATCGGCGAGTTCGCTCACGGTCCTGAGGCGGCCCGAGGGATCGCCAAGCCGAAGGCCGGCGGCGCTATCGAAAACTTGGACGTCGGCAAGGCAGCCATCTTTATACTTTTGCAGACGCACGCCCCGGCCGCGCGTCATCTCGTTCAGCTCTGCGAGCGGGAAGACGAGCAAGCGCCGGTTATCGCCAAGCACCGCAATCGTGTCGCCCAAGGCAGGCCTGCATAGCTGGGCGCGCTCGCCCTCGGCCAAGTTCAGGATTTGCTTGCCTTTGCGGGTTTGCGCAACGACCTCCTCCTCGGCGACGATAAAACCGTTGCCGGTGTTGGAAGCGACGAGCAGCTTGCGGCCGGGCTTGTGCACAAACCCTTCCAGGATCTCGTCGGCCTCTTCGAGATCGATCATGAGCCGAACCGGCTCGCCTTGGCCGCGCCCTCCGGGCAGCTCGTTCGCGTCGAGCGTATAGAACTTTCCATTCGTCGCGAACAGCACCAGCTTTTCGGTGGTTTGCGCTTTGATCGCATATTTGAGCGTGTCGTCCGTCTTGAACGTCACCTTCGAGAAATCGGCGTCGTGGCCCTTCAGCGCCCGGATCCAGCCTTTCTCCGAGAGCACGATGGTGACCGGTTCCTTCTCGATCAGCGCCTCCTCAATCGAGACATCGATCAGCGGCAGCGCGGCAGATTGCGTCTTGCGTTTGCCGAGCGGCGTCGACTTGCCGAACTGTTTCTTCGTCTCGCGGATCTCGCCAGCGATCTTGTCCCACTGCTTATCCTCCGAGCCCAAAAGCTCGATCAGGCCCGTCCGCTCCTCCGACAGCTTCGAATGCTCGGTCTTGATCTCCATCTCTTCGAGCTTGCGCAGCGAGCGGAGCCGCATATTGAGGATCGCCTCGGCCTGCACGTCCGAGAGGCTGAAGCGCGACATCAGCACCGGCTTCGGCTCGTCCTCGGCCCGGATGATGCGGATCACCTCGTCGAGGTTGAGATAGGCGATGAGGAAGCCGCCCAGCACTTCGAGCCGGTGATCGATCTGCTTCAAGCGATGCTCGGAACGCCGCTTCAGCACCACCTTGCGGTGGTCGAGCCATTCCTGCAGCACTGGGATCAGCCCAAGCACTTGCGGAACGAGCCCCTTCGACAGCACCGTCATGTTGAGCGGCACCCGCACCTCAAGCTCCGAGAGGCGGAACAGCTGCTCCATCAAGAGCGCCGCATCGACATTGCGCGACTTCGGCTCGATGACGATGCGGATGTCCTCGGCGGATTCGTCGTCCACATCGCCGAGCAGCGGCAGTTTCTTGGCTTGCAGAAGATCGGCCAGCTTCTCGATCAGCCGCGACTTCTGCACGCCGTAGGGCACCTCGGTCACGATGATCTGATAGGTGCCGCGGCCCGTCTCCTCGGTGTGCCATTTTGCGCGCAGGCGGAAGGAGCCGCGCCCGGTCTTGTACGCCTCGATGAGCCCAGCCTCATCGTCCACCAATACGCCGCCCGTGGGAAAATCCGGCCCCGGCAGATAGCTGAGCAGCGTCTCGACGCTCGCTTTCGGATGCCGGATGAGATGCAGCGCCGCGTCGCACAGCTCGTCCACATTGTGGGGCGGAATGCTCGTCGCCATGCCGACCGCGATGCCCGACGAGCCGTTCGCGAGCAGGTTCGGGAAATTCGCCGGCAGCACGACCGGCTCCTCCTCCTCGCCGTCATAGGTCTCGCGGAAATCGACCGTGTCCTCGTCGATGCCGTCGAGCAGCGCCGCGGCAATCGCCGTCATCCGCGCCTCGGTGTAGCGCATGGCCGCCGCGTTATCGCCGTCGATATTGCCGAAATTGCCCTGGCCGTCGACCAGCGGATAACGCTGCGCGAAGCTCTGCGCGAGGCGCACCAACGCGTCGTAGACCGACTGGTCGCCATGCGGGTGGTACTTGCCGATGACGTCGCCCACCACGCGCGCGCATTTCTTGAAGCCCGTGCCGGGGTCGAGCTTCAACTGGCGCATGGCGTAAATCACGCGCCGGTGCACGGGCTTGAGCCCGTCGCGCACGTCGGGCAGCGCCCGGTGCATGATGGTCGAGAGGGCGTAAGCTAGGTAGCGCTCTTCCAGCGCATCCTTCAGCTTGATGGGCTCGATAGGGGTAGGGAGGAGAATCGTTTCGTCTGCCATGCTCTATGGGTAGTGCGTCCGGCCGCGCCGCTCAAGAGGGGCGGCTATTTCCGCCGTGCGCTTGTTGCATTATGATGTGGGTAGATTTGGAGCGCCGCCCATGACGATCATGACCATCCGCATCCCGGAAAATGTGAAGGAAGCCTTCGACAGAGCGTTCGAGGGGCAGGAAAAAGACGCGATCATCGCCCGGCTGTTGCAGGAAGCCGCCCAAAAACGCGTGCCCACCAAGATTTAGCTGAGCGCCGCCACAAGGACGTCGATGCCATCTTGGAGCACCGCAAGACCATGCCCGGCCCATCGCAGCCGTAAAGCTCCCGGCTCACATCCCGGGCGTGCGAGGGAATTGCGTACAGGCACAAAGTGGCAGCGGCGATCAGGTAACACAAATTCCGAATATACCCGCGCATCGTAAACCACCTATAATTTCGCAGCTCGCTTGCAAAGCCGAGGGTAGAATATTGCGCAAGCCCACAACGGCGAGAGGCAAGTTTTCAACCGGTACGTTACGGCCTATGATGTGGAAAGATTTGGAGCCGCCGATGACCATCATGACCATCCGCATCCCCGACGATGTGAAGGAAGCCTTGGACAAAGCGTTCGAGGGCCAGGACAAGGACGCGATCATTGCGCAAATCATCCGGGACGGCCTGGCCGCGCGCGGCCTTAGCGCCCCGGACGGCGATTTAGCGGAACGCCGCCGCAAGGCCGTCGACGCGATCTTGGAATTGCGGAAACAGCCGCCCTATTTCAGCGATGCCGAGATCAAGGCCGCGCGCGAAGAAGGCCGGCCGTGAGGCTTGTTGCCGATGCGAGCGTTGCGGCGAAGTGGGTGCTTGCCGATAGACCCTCGGAGCACGATACCGGCAGGGCGGGGCTTCTGCTTCGCCAAATCGAGAACGAAAACCTGGTGCTGTCGCAGCCGGAGCATTGGCGAGTTGAGGTGTTTTCGATAATCGCCCGGCTGGCTCCGCAACGCTTCGGCGAAACTTGGCGTTTGCTTGAGAGCTTGAATGTGAAAAGACAGGCGTCGAAACGTGTTCTTGAGCGTGCCACAGCGATGTCCAGCCAATTGAAGCACCATTACTTCGACACCCTGTATCATGCGATCGCTCTCGAATGCGACGCTACGCTCATCACGGCGGACGACGCATATTTCGCGAAAGCCTATCGCCTTGGAAACATCAAGCTTCTTACAAATTACGCGGGGCCATAGCCGCCAGGCCTCTTGCTGCCGCAAGCAATGCCGCGGCCAGCCTTCTCAGATCGCAACAGCTGCCCCATAATGGATACGAGATTGGAGCGCCGCCCATGGCGATAATGACCATCCGCATCCCCGGCGATGTGAAGGAAGCCTTCGACCGGAAAGCTACACTAGCAACAAAGATCTGCTAGTACGCCTTATCCGCGGGAAATCCTGGAAGCGCCAGCCGCAAACGGGGCAGGATTTCCCGCGGGGCGTACTAGCCCCTCAACGCGCTTCCCGCTTGTAAACTCGCAGGGTTGGTCGCGGTACACCGGGCTGCGCCGCTTAGTAGCGCTTTTGCCACTGGGGATAAAGTCATTGACAATTTTTGCAAATCTCAACGGTTTCGCACAAGGTAGCGCCTGTATTTGATGCTTGTTATCTGGAGCAGGCGCCGGCGGCCCCTGTCTGGAAAAGCGCATCCCACAAGTAAAGATTCTGAAAACAGATAAGGGGTTCAAGATGATGAGAGGCTTAGCGATTACAGCGGCCATTGCAGTGGCGCTGGTTGTTCCGGCGACCGCAAAGGTGGCTGCACCGAAGACCGTCACGTACACATGCTCAGGGCTTGGGATTACGGCCAATAAGACTTTACCATGGGACCTATGTGTCGCCGGTTGTGCTTCTGAGACGTTCACTGCTGTGACGAATACTTGCGATACATCGACGACAACCGCGAATAACACGCGATGCATGTCCGAAGCTGAGTCATGCAATCTACAATGCTTTTCGGCTTGCGGCACGGTGAGCACCCATAAGCCGGTGTCGGGCTGACAAGCTAACGCCAGCGCCGGTTTTGGTGCATAGTCAAGCACGCAGAACCGGCGGCGGACGTAACGCAAATTGAGAGTGGCACTGGCCACGGCATCGTGGCCGCTTTCTTGAGGAATAAACCTAAATCCGGCAGTTGCAGCGGCGAAACGCCCGCCATTGTCATGGCCGGACTCGATCCGGCCATCCAGCAACGCATTGAAAACGCCGCTTATTCCTTGCTGCATGGATGGCCGGAGCTTGCCCTCGGGCTTGACCCGAGGGTCAAAGCCCGGCCATGACAACGCGTGTGGCTCACCCGCAGGGTAGGGCTGTGAAAGCGCCAGGCACGCTGCTCCAGCTCAAGTTTCCCGGTCCGGAATAAGCTCAACTGCCGGATTTAGGATAAAACAGCGCGGATCGGTTCGCTCGTAGTGAGTGTGGTTGTGGCGTGTGGCCACACTCCAATATAGGTGGCCCAGCAACCGCGGCAATCGTCCATTGTTGCTTGCCTTTTGCGCCTGAAACTCCGATGCGCAATACGAGATCCGGTTGAATGGTTCCAGGCCGTCATCCCGGAAGCCGCTTGGGGCTATCCGGGAAGACGGGCGCGGAACTCCTCAACCGGATTTCGTATCGTTGGCCGATTGACCGCAATCCGGCCGCGGTCTCATTTCTGAGGCCGATACACAAGCCCTCAACGCTTTCGCCGCCTGCAATCTCGTAGTGATCGCTGCCGTGTGCCGGGCTGCGCCCCTTAACAGGCCGTTGGCGCCGCGCCGGCGCCCCCAACTGTTTCACATAAGGTTGGGGCTGTATGCGGTACCTGTAATCCGGAGCGGGCGCCAGTCGGCTACCGTCCGGAAAAGCGGATGAGATATGCAGAGGCTCGAGTGGCGTTTGGGGGTTCAAGATGATAAGGGGTTTAGCGATTAAAGCTGCTCTTGCAGTGGCGCTTATTGTTCCTGTGACCGTACAGGCGGGGGTGGTGGCCACGCCTGAGACGGCCAAGAAGTCGACGTACACATGTGCAGGTCTTGGTATTGTGACGGGCGCGACGTCGCCCTATGCCACATGTGTGAATCTCTGCGCCACTGAAACGGCGGCTGCCATCCGGTCTACGTGTGACCTCATTGCGATTCGGACAAGAGGCACATGCACAAACGCGGCTATGGCATGCGAAGAGACATGCATAAGGCCTTGCCGCATACGTCCAGTCTCTCCGTAAACGGGCGACTATTTGGCTTGGTTCCGGAGTGGTGCCGGCCTCGATGCGCGTCAGAAGCGCAAACGCATCGAGGCCGCGATCTTGAGATTTCCTCCCGTTTTCGGGCATTGCGAGGGGTTTAGCCCCGAGCCTACTCGGCCGATGGGGCCGCCGGCTACGAAGCCGGAAGAGCAGTCCATTAGAGTTGCGTCCGGAAAAGCATGTCTTCGGGCTTGCCTCGGAGGTGCGAAGCGGTTTTCCGATAAGACGCACGGCAAAACAAAACCTTAGAGCCCGCTTTTGATTCCATCAAAAGCGGATAGGCTCTAGGCGCAACGCAGCGCAGGTTTTTGGATTGTCTCGGTCGCCAAGGCGTCCTGGCAAAAAGCACGGGGCAAACACACTGGGCTGGCCCGGCGGTCGCTCGCCCGAACGCGAACTCCGGCGGCGCCTTAAGGCAAGGTGAAGCCGCGTAGGTGGGGCGGCATGGTTAATGCACGGATGGTAAACGGCCGCCCGGCATATTTTCCGCCACCGTCTTTCTGCGAATCTTTTCCCGCTTTAGGCCGATTTCTGCGACTCCAAAATACTATTAAATATACGGGCAACTTTAATCTTAGCCATGAAACGGTGCATTTTCTGCGTGGACGCGGCCCGCTGCTGCTCCATTTATCCCAGCAATATCAATGAGGTAGACACCAAATTAAGACTTCCGGAAGGAATGCCGGCTATAATCCTAAATCCGGCAGTTGACGGGGCCATTTTCGCCTGAGAATCGCGCATTCTCAGGGACATGAGCGACGATACACCCCATGTTCCGGTTCACCCAGCGGGTGAACAACCGCCGATTGTACAAGACGCC
>JBKQOR010000174.1:0-6358 GCA_052145435.1 Rhodomicrobium sp.
GGCTTGAAGCCGAGCGCGGACCCATTCATGCAATAGCGCAAACCTGTGGGCTTCGGGCCGTCTGGAAACACATGGCCGAGATGGGCGTCGCAACGCGCGCACCGCACCTCCGTCCGGTGCATCAGAAACGACCGGTCGTCGTGCTCGGTCACAGCCTCGCCCTCTACCGGCTTGAAAAAGCTCGGCCAGCCGGTGCCGGATTCGAACTTCGCATCCGATGCAAACAGGGGCTCGCCGCAGCAGACGCAGGTGAAAACCCCCTCACGCTTTTCGTTGTTGAGCGCGCTCGTCCCGGCGCGCTCGGTGCCGTGCTGACGCGTAACCTTGTACTGCTCCGGCGTCAGCTGCTCGCGCCACTCGGCATCGCTCTTATGGATGCGCTCTTTCATGGCCGTTGACCTCTTCGCTTTACTCCCGAGCATAGTTATTGGGAGGCGGCGCGCGGTTTTGAAGTGCTTGCAGCGCGGCGCTCTGCCGGCTAACCCTCAAACCGGTGTCACGGAGCCGTCATTGCGAGCAAAGCGAAGCAATCCAGAGTTACGGATGTTGCCATGGATCGCCACGGCGGCAAAGGCCGCCTCGCGATGACGCTGAACCAATTCCTCAAATGATCGGTGAGACTGTGCGCACCTTCATATTTTCCCGCCGGCGGGCCGTTACTGCCGCTGCCAGTGCCGTCATTGGCGCCGCATTTGCCCCTAGCGCCGCCTGTGCCGCCTCGGCCGCGGCGATCGACGGCGCGAAATTAAGCCTCCTCTGGGTGCTGCCCTTTGCCGGCATTCTCGGCTCGCTCGCGCTGTTCCCGATGTTTGCGCCGAACTTCTGGCATCGCAACTATGGCTTCGCGGCGCTCTTTTGGGGGCTCGCTTTTCTGGTGCCCTTTGCGGCGGTTTCCGGACCCGGTGCCGCCTTTCATCAACTCGTGCACGTGCTCATCCTCGAATACATCCCCTTCATCGTACTCATCGGCGCGCTGTTCACCATCGCGGGCGGCATCTATATCGGCGGCGAGATTCGAGGGACGCCGGCGCTGAATTCGGCCATCATGCTCACCGGCATGATCCTGGCGAGCTTCGCCGGCACCACGGGTGCGGCCATGATCCTGATCCGCCCCATCGTCCGCGCCAATAAGGACCGGCAGTATAAGACCCACATCGTGGTCTTCTTCATTTTCCTCGTTTGCAATATCGGCGGCGCGCTGACCCCGCTGGGAGACCCGCCGCTTTTTCTCGGCTATCTGGAAGGCGTGGCCTTCTTCTGGCCGCTGAAGTTTCTTTGGCCTCACATGCTTATGGTCTTCGCGCTTGTGCTGACAGCGTTCTACATCCTCGACTCCCACCTGTTCGCGAAGGAGGGTGCGGCGAAGCTCCGGCCGGTGCGGAGCGAGAGGCCCTATGTCCGGGGGCTTGTGAATGTGCAACTGCTCGTGCTCGCTGTGATTGCGGTCGCGGTGAGCGGGGCGAACGGGTTCGGCAAGGTGGAAATATTCGGGACCGCGGTAACCTGGATGAGTCTGTGGCGCGACCTCATTCTCATTGGGCTCGCCGCCGTTTCGCTTCTGCTCACGCCTCGCGTCTGCCGCGAGCAAAACGAATTCAACTGGGAGCCGGTGCTGGAGGTCGCAAAACTCTTTGCCGCTATCTTCGTCACCATCGTGCCGGCGATTGCAATCTTGAAAGCGGGCGCGCAAGGCGGGTTCGCTCCCCTGCTCGGCCTTCTTGGCGAGCCGGACGCTCCGAACAACGCGGCCTATTTTTGGCTGACGGGCATTCTATCGAGCTTCCTAGATAACGCCCCCACCTATCTCGTGTTTTTCAATGCGGCCGGCGGCGATCCGCAGACGCTCATGGGGCCGATGGCCCACACGCTTACGGCAATTTCCGCTGGCGCGGTATTCATGGGCGCGAACACCTATATCGGTAATGCACCGAACTTCATGGTCAAGTCCATCGCCGGGCATCTCGGCGTGAACATGCCCGGATTCTTCGGGTTCATGGGTTGGTCGATGGCTGTGCTCGTCCCAGTATACGGGCTCTTGACCCTGATTTTTTTCAGATAGAGAGCGGTATCTTATCGCCTCGCTGGCCCCAAATGGTCCAGCCGCAAGCGATGGCGGCCATCGGTTAGGCGGTAAACGCCGCCCAGCACGGCCGCGACGGCGCCCAGGCCCGTCCCTCCCGCGATCAGAAACATGATCAGGATTTGATATTTGACCGCCTCCGCCGGCGCCACGCCGCCGAGGATTTGGCCGGTCATCATCCCGGGCAGCGAGACCACCCCCGTCGCCGACATCGAGTTGACGATGGGCAAAAGCGCGCGGCGCAACGCTTCGCGCATCACCGGCTGCAGCGCCTCGAACCGCGTGGCTCCGAGCATGAGCTGCGCCTCGATGGCGGCGCGCCGGGTCACGGCACCGCCAGTAAGCGAATCGAGCCCCAGCGCGATGCCGGTCATGCAATTGCCCAGGATCATGCCGAGCAGCGGGATGGCGTAGCGGGGATCGTACCAGGGATCGGGCCTAATCGCTGTGAGCAGTGCGAACGAGGTCACGAGCCCCGAGGCGAGCATCATGCAGAAGGTGCCGATGCCAAAGGACCAAAGGCCCTCGAACGGCCGCTCCAATCTTTGCGCGATCTCGCGGCCAGCGAACAGCACCATGCCGAGCGCGGCAAGGCCGGTCCAGAGCGGCGAGACGAGAGCAAACAGCGTGGTCAGTATGAGGCCCATGATGGAGAGCTGCACCACCATGCGCACCGCGGCGATCAAGAGGCTCCGATGGATGCCAAGGCGGAGCGCGGCCGACAGTCCCGCATCGATGAGGACCAGCAGGCTCGTTAGCGCGAGGTCCCAGAAGCTAAGCGTAACGTAAGAGGTCATGCCGCGCGCGCCTCCCGGACCTCACCGGCTTCCACGAGCAGGCCTCGCTTGGCGACGCGCCCTGCTTGGGCCGCGTCATGAGTTACCCAAAGCACGGACAGCCCGCCCCTCACGCGTTCCGCTATCAGCGCCTCGGCTGCCACCACGGAGGCGGCATCGAGGGCCGCGGTCGGCTCGTCGAGGAGCAGCACTTGCGGGGCGGCCATGAGCGCGCGGGCAAGCGCGAGACGCGCGCGCTCGCCGGTCGATGCGCGCGCCACCGGCCAGTCCTTGGCATCGGCGGGAAGGCCGAGCCGCTGCACCAGAGCGAGGGCGCCGGACCAGCCGCTGAAATGCTCGCCGATGCGATCCGCCCACCAGCCCGGCTCCGCGGGCAGGTATCCCACGCGCTGCCGCCAGAGGGGGGCCGGCAGGGCGCTCCGGTCCACGCCGTCTAGGCGCACGTTGCCCGAGTTAGGGTCGAGATCGGCGATGGCGCGCAGGAGCAGGGTCTTGCCAGCGCCGGAGGGGCCGCGTATCGCGACGCATTCGCCCGTTTGAAGCGAGAAGGACACAGGGGCAAGGCCCGGAACCGAGAGGTTTTCGACTTGCAGCATGGCGTTCGGCCTTCGAACGAGGCAAGGGCAGACGATAGCCGATTTGCGGCCGGCGCGGCCATCGTTCGTTGCGCTACCAGGCGGCCGCGCAGAGAGGTTTAATATCAAATCCGGACGATTGCTTCCGGCGGCGATTCCAGAACTGTCGTCGCGAGGCGGCGAAGCCGCCGTGGCGATCCAGGAGCGGCGAAGGACGCGTTCAACCGGAATCCACCGCGAAGGGCCGCGCAACCGTCCCGGCCTAAATCCGGCTGCTCTCGGGGCTGAACACTCCGCCGGCCGCCTCCTCGATACGCCGCTTCTCCAGCTCCTGGCTGTATCGCCGCAAAAGATACGCCTCGCTCACAAAGCCAACCACCCGGCCGGACTTCACCGTCTCGACGACAGGCAAAACTTCACACGCCGTCTTAGTGAACATGACCAGCGCGATGTGAATGTTTTCTCCCGGCGTCAATACGCGCGGCTCGCTGTGGATCAAGTCGACGGCCCGCATTTCCTCCGCCGTGGCATCGTAGGCGGCGGAGTGTGCCTCGATTGTCTCGATTGTGCCGAGATAGACGCCGCCTTCATTGAGAACAAAGGCGTATTTCGGGCCGCCCAATGGGAAATGCTCGCGAAGCTCCGCAATCGTATCGCTGGCCGGCACGATATGAACGTCGCGCCGCATCAACTTGCCGACGGTCAGGTCCGCGATCCAGCCGACATCGTAAGCGCCCCGGATTCGCAGGCCGCGCACGTGGAAGCGCCAGGTTGCAAACGAGTATCCAAAGCTTTGCCGGACCACCACCGTGCAAGCGATGACGGCGGCCATGACGCCTATCGTCAGCGAGAAATTTCCCGTCGTCTCAAGAACGAGAAGCGTCATCGTGATGGGAGCGCCGACGATGCCTGCGGCCACGGCCGCCATCCCGGCAAGTGCGTAGCCGGCGGGGCTGATCGCAAACGCCGGAGCCGCCATTGCGAGGCCGGCTGCAACCGCGCTTCCAAAGACCGTTCCGAGGAAAAGCGACGAGCTGAACAGCCCGCCGCGCATGCCGGAGCCTACCGTCAACGCCGATGCCGCAATCTTCGCGATTAGAATAGCGGTCAGCGGTTCCATAGAGAGCCCAGAGTTCAAAATATGCGATATCTCGCCATGTCCGCTACCAAGCACCTCGGGATAAAACAGCGCGATCGCTCCAACAGCGGTTCCGCCAAGCATGGGCCTTAGCCAGCCGGGCGCCTTTCGGTATCTCAGGCTGTTTTCGACAATGGTGACGGTCCTCATCGTCGCAATGCTGACGAAGGCCGCACCGAAGCCGAGGAGCAGAAAAATCAGGTAATCGTGGCTTTGCAAGGTGACCGGCCCTGGCATGACGAACAGGGGCTTCGGGTCCGCGAGCGCATGGATCGCCAAATTTCCGCACAAGGCAGCCGATGCAACCGGCGCCAGCGATTGTAGCGTGTAGCTGCCGATGACCAGCTCGAAAGCGTAGAACGCACCGGTTAGCGGACTGTTGAACGCGGCGGAGATGGCGGCCGCCGAGCCGCATCCCACCAGCAAGCGAAGATCTTGCCGCCGCAAGCGGAAATTCTGCCCGATCTTTGACGCAAACCCGGACCCAGCCTGCGTATAGGCTGCCTCAAGCCCCGCGCTTCCTCCAAAACCCACCGAGATCACGGTCAAGAGCGTCAAATTAAGGCTATCCCAGAGAGACATGCGTCCGCCATAAAGTGCGTTCGCCTCGATGGCATCGACGATCTCACGCGGTCTAAGATAGCGGACGACCAAGCCGGTCAGCCCCACGAGCACGCCGCCAATCGCCGGCGCAAAAAGGCTGTTGACGGAAGGGATCGGTGTCCCGGCGCTGAGATGGCCGTCAAGCGGCACGCCAAACAGGATATAGTGCAGCAGCTCGACGGCGCCGTCGATCGCCGCCACGCCGGCGCCAACGGCAAATCCGATCGTTGCCGCTATGCCGATGATTGCCGTCTCGTTCTCGCGTATCCGGATCAACATCCGCTTGTAAGCGGAAATCAGCCGCCTGCGGATATACCCGATTAGGCGCAGCATCCGTTCCGGAGCGCGCGAGAGAGGTTGAGCTTGAACATCCATAGCCGGCAGTTTTCTATTTAAGCGCTCCTGTTTATATGGGGAGGGCTACGCAAAAGTCTTCACCCCCCCCCGAAAGCATAACATCCGGCGATGCTCATCGGCCCACGGCGGGTGAAGCCGGACCGGTCTCCGCGCTGTAACTTCGCATCTGCGCAACACACTGGTAACCGGCGCCAGCATCGCCTATAACAGCGGCGGAACAAGACATGAAGCGCGCGGGGTCCGCGTGCCCGAAGGAGCTAGACCTTGACTACGTCATCGCGTTGGACACCGGACAGCTGGAGGCAAAATCCCGTCGTGCAGGTTCCGGCCTATCCCGACGAGGCAGCTCTGAAGGCCGTCGAGAAGGAGCTAGCGACCTTCCCGCCGCTGGTTTTTGCAGGCGAGGCGCGCGCGCTGAAAAAGTCCCTCGCCGAGGTCGCGGCCGGCCGCGCCTTTATGTTGCAAGGCGGCGATTGCGCGGAAACCTTCTCCGAGCATGGCGCCGATCCGATCCGCGATTTCTTCCGCGTGTTCTTGCAAATGGCCGTGGTGCTGACCTTCGCGGCGAGCAGGCCCGTGGTCAAGATCGGGCGCATCTCCACTTCATACGCGCCTGCGGCGTGATCTTTGTCTACACACAAGGGGCAGGTTCTACCGGGCTATAGGGCAGTTACACCTACGTACCCAATTCCATTAGCTTCCTCAATACCCACATTATTGCCTCTTTACTTAGAAGAGCGCCAAATAATGCACTAAATATAAGTAATAGCAAATTACGCCAAAAACCTTGAGTGGCGAGCCGTTTGAG
>JBKQOR010000175.1:0-11575 GCA_052145435.1 Rhodomicrobium sp.
AAATACATGCGAACGGGATCGTCGGTGCGCTCGCTGACCTCGGTGGAGCGCTCCTGCTTGACAGGCAAATGCGAGGGCTGCGCTTGCCCGCTGTCCTCTTCGTCGTCGATCGGCTCGGCGGCTGCCGCCTCCTCGACCTCCTCGGCATCGACAACGTTCACGCCGAGATCGGAGAACATCGTCATAATATCCTCGATCTGGTCGGGCGAAACCTCGTCCGGCGGCAGGACCTCGTTCAGCTCGTCATAAGTGACATAGCCGCGCGCCTTGGCAACCTTGATGAGACGCTTTACGGCGGCATCCAAAAGATCAAGGACCGGGCTATCGGAGGTTTCCGGTGCCGCTGTCTCTTGCTCTTCGGTTTTTGTCGTCGCTGTGGCCATTATGCACTCCAGAAAAAGCGAAAAGACCGGGGCACGCGCTTAAGTGCCCAGTTCATAAGCGGCATGGAATCTCGTGTGACGCTAAGATGGCGAAGCGATGCTCTCTCCGGCGAATGCGATACGGACCGCGGCGCCACCCTATGCTATAGGCGGCTATGCTTAATACCGCGTTACTCATGAAGCCATATTCGCACACTACGCGCCCGGGTTATATTTGGTGACCGCATTTCGCCGCCGCAATATATAGGAGCAAATCAAGATGCGGCAATTTCGACCTGTTGCACGATCGCACGGATCTCGGAAAGCTTCGCGAAATTTTCTATCGTGGGTTCGTTAAGGTAGTCGCTCTCTGCTTCCTGTAACGAGCGAGGAACCCCCGCTCTGCCATGCAGCATCATGACATGACGCCACCCTTCCAACACCTGTTCTTTACTAGCGTTCCGCGCGAAATGCGAATCGGCATTATGAGACGTTGCGCGTTCAACGCGCTCTAGCTCCGCCCGATAGCCTTCACGGCAGAGGTGCTCTAACAATTTTTCGTTGTCAAGAATTTCCTCAGCTTGGTGCACTGCTAATATCTGGTTCCGCAAGCGCAGGCAATCTGCGTCGTTGAAGTGGAAATCCGCAATTTCCTCGAGAAAATCGTCGAGAAGCCAGGGATGGCGAATAATCGCGCCAATAAGTAAGGTTTCCCGCGGTGCGGTGCTTGGCGTTGAAGCCTGCACAATTTTGCTTGCAAGAAAGCTGCCCGTTCTAACGCTTACTTCCGGAAATGCAGGCTTCCCCCGTTGAGCAGCGCCCATAGCCGGCCGTCTATAGCGTCCCCGGTTATCGGTTTCCCGGATAGGTGCCCTGCGCGGCCGCGCCGCCGCGCGGAGCCGATCCCGGAACGCCGCAATATAATGATATTTTAGACTCTTGTGCTCGATCTGCCCCGCTAATTCCATGAGCCTTCCCTCAAGGCTGGCGCGCTGTTCCGGCGTTTCCAAGGGATGACGCGCTTGCTCGCGCAACCAAAGCACGTCGATAAGCGGCGCCGGGTGTTCAAGAAGCTTCGCAAGCGCTTCCTTCTCGCCTCCGCGCACCATGTCGTCGGGATCGCGGCCGTCCGGCAAAAAGGCAAATTGAAGCGTCCGGCCAGGCTCAAGATAAGGTAAGGCCCCGTCAAGTGCGCGATGCGCCGCTTTGTAACCCGCGGCGTCTCCGTCGAAACAGAGAGTTGGCATCGGCGACATCGACCACAGAAGCCGGAGCTGATCGGACGTGAGCGCTGTTCCGAGCGGCGCAACCGCACTGGCAAACCCGGCGCGGGCAAGAGCGATCACATCCATGTAGCCTTCGGCGACAATCACCGATTTTGCCGTCCGGCACGCTTCCCGGGCAGCCGCGAGATTGAACAGCACGTGCCCCTTATGGAAAAGCGCGGTTTCCGGGGAATTCAGGTATTTGGGCTGTTGATCGGGACTAAGAGCCCGTCCGCCGAAAGCGATCACGCGGCGCTTGGCGTCCATAATGGGAAAAATCAAACGGCCGCGGAAGCGATCGTATGGAACCGCGATATCGCCGCCATGAATTAAGAGTCCGGCCTCCTGCATCTCGCCGCAAGAAAATCCCTTTTGGGTCAAATGCATTTTCAGGTTCGACTTACTGTCCGGGGCGTAGCCGATGCGGAAGGCTTCGAACTCCGGGAACTGGATTGCCCGCCTTTCCAGGTAGCCCCTGGCGGCACTCCCCTCACGGCCCGCGAGAGAGGCCTGAAAGAAGCGGCAAGCCTCCTCAAGTGCGCTGTAAAGGCGCGCTTCGAACGACGCCTTGGCTTCATCGGCGGGAACCGGCGCCGGCAAGGCGACACCGGCCTCGCCAGCGAGGCGTTCGATGGCCTCGGGAAAGGTCAATCCCTCGGTTTTCATCAGGAATGTAAAGATGTCGCCATGCTCGCCGCTGGCGAAGCAGTGGTAGAAGCCCTTCTGGTCGTTCACCGTGAAAGAGGGCGTCCGTTCCGTCTTGAATGGTGACAGCCCCATATATTCGCGGCCGGCGCGCTTGAGCTTCACGCGCCGCTCCACGACCCGGCTGACGGGCAAGCGGCTACGGATTTCATCGAGCAAATCGGTTGGATATCGCATGAAGGCTTGCCCCGGAGAATACGGTATTGAACATGGCAGAAGGAAGATCGAGCCTCGTAAGGTATTATGAACCGATTCGCGCAACGATTCGCATGTTCCGCAATAAGGTGGACTGTCGTTTGCCGCGATTTCCGCCTATATAGTGCGGGCTGTTGAAAGATGGATGGTCCATGATTTTCCTCGCAATAGGACTTCTGGTTGTGAGTGCCATGCTTTACGCCATGACGGGCGCGGGCGACACGATCGCCGGCTTACCGCGTGATAATTTTATGCAACTTGCAGGGCCCCTTTCGATTTTGATCTTCCTCATGGCGGGCACCGCAAGGCTAACCGCGGGAAGAGCCGCGGAAGCGTTGAAGGCTCTCGGAAGCTGGGCTGCGATCGGCTTCGTTCTCGTCGCGCTCTACGCTTACCGCAGCGAGCTCGGGGAGGTGGGCGACCGCGTTGTGCAGGAGTTGCAGCCAGGTTCGGTTCAAACGGTTTCCCCTGGCGCTGGTGGCCATGGCGCAATCATCAGGATCAGGAAAACCGAAGGACACTTCATCGCCAAGACGCAGGTGAACGGGAAAAGCGTGCGCATGATTATCGACACCGGAGCCTCAACCGTGGTTTTGAGGCCTGAGGATGCGCGCAGAGCTGGGATTGAGCTGAATGCGTTGAACTATTCAATCCCGGTCGAAACCGCCAATGGCAGGGCATTCGCCGCGCGCGTCAAACTCGATAAAGTGACCTTGGGCGACTTAACGATTGAGAAGGTCGACGCTCTCGTGACGAGGCCGGGCGCGCTGCATCAGAGCTTGCTCGGTATGAGTTTCTTAAGCCGTTTGCGTTCTTATGAATTCTCAGGGAATCAGCTCTTGATGCGGGGTTAGGCGATTGGCGCGGCCGCATCGGGGGCTATGTTCCCCGAATCCCTCCAAGCAGCACGGACGGCGGTGCGCGTCATGGAAACCCAGTCTCTCCGGCGATGGGCTTTGAAGGAACTTCTGATCTGGAGCGCCGCACTTGCCGGCGGGTGTTTGACATTTTCGTTCTTCGAGCCGCTTTACGATGGCGCCAGACTGGCTGCGGCGCAGGCGGGCTTTGCCCGTCTGTTCGATTTTGACGCCGGCGCAGCCGGCGTGGCCCAGTTCGATACACGCGTTTCTGGGGCTTCCCCGCCCTTGCGCGGAACAATCGCCGCGAGCCAGGGCCTGCCGTCCTCTACGCACAAGACCATCGTTTTGAACGCTAACAATTACGGCCACTTCCACGCAGTGGCCGAGATCAATGGACAGCAAGTCGAGTTTATGACCGATACGGGAGCGACCTATGTGGCGCTCAGCTACGAAACCGCGCAGAAGCTAGGGCTCGCTCCACAAAACATGCGCTTCAGCGGCCGCTCTACGACGGCCAACGGCGTCGCGCGCGTTGCCTCCATTGAAATTGACGCGATCCGCGTCGGCGACATCACCGTCAGGGGCGTTCAGGCTGTGGTGGCCGAACCCGGACGGATGACGCAAAACCTTCTCGGCATGAGCTTCATAAAGCAGCTTTCCGGCTTCGAGCTGAATGGCAACACTCTTACCATGAAGGACTAATGCCTTGTTACCCCAATGTTTCCGCTGCCATGAATCTTTCGCCGCAGCGTCGTCCGTCGTCCCCGCGCAGGCGGGGAACCCATGCTAACCTATTGTTCCTACGATGGAAATGGATTCCCGCCTTCGCGGGAATGACGCCGCGGAAGTGCTTAAGCCGGACTCAAACGCCACAGCGGAAACATCGGGGTAATCAAGTTCCCGCTTTCGAGCGTGTGAAAAAACGACGGCAACCACTACTGTCATGGCCGGGCTTGACCCGGCCATCCAGCAACATACTGAGTGCATTGAGTTTTTCATGGATGGCCCAGTCAAGCCGGGCCATGACAACTGAGTTTGCTGCGAACGCGCCAATTTTTTCACACGCTCGAAAGCGGGAATGACGCCGCACATCATGTGTTAGCGCTCGCAAGCCTGAGCGTGGCGAGCCCTAGCTTGCGGCCCTTACCGGGCGTTTCAGGAATTCCGGTACGTGATCGCCAAGTCCCACCACGGGAGCCGACGTGGCTGGCGGCAGGAGTTCGCGATGATAGCGCGACACGCTGCTGTCCTTGTCGCGGCGGCGGGGATTCTCCCGGAACGGCCGGACATCGGCCTGGGCCTGGGCGCGTGGCGGCGCGGTCTCTTTACGATCCTCGCGGCTCGCCTTGCCACGCTCGCGGCGCGGACGCTCGCGGCTCGCGCTGAAGTCAGCCGAGGTCAAGTTCTCGGTCGAGGGCTCACCGCCGATCCATTCGATCTTCGCCTTGGTCAGCGTCTCGATGGCCCTGAGCGCCTTCATCTCTTTCGGCGTCACGATCATCGCCGCAAAGCCTTCGCACCCCGCCCGGCCGGTTCTGCCGATGCGGTGTATGTAATCTTCAGGCGCGATTGGCACATCGAAGTTGAAGATGTGGCTAACCTCGGGGATGTCGAGGCCGCGGGCGGCCACGTCGGAGGCGGCGAGATAAGTGATTTCGCCTTTGCGGAAGGCTTCCAGCGTCGCCATGCGCTGGCGCTGATCGAGATCGCCATGCAGCGCCGCGGCATTGAACCCATGCTTGACGAGCGATTTGTGCAGAACCGCAACGTCCCTCTTGCGGTTGCAGAAGATGATCGCGTTCTTCACCGGGCCGGCCTCGTTGCGCATAAGCTCGCGCAGGACGTGGCGCTTCATCTTGGAATCGGCGGGCGAAAACTTCAGCTTTTGCGTGATGAGCTTGGCTGCGGTGGCCGGCGCGCTGACCCGGATCTGCTCGGGGTTGCGCAAGAATTGCTCGGTGAGCTTCTGGATCTCCGGCGGCATCGTGGCCGAGAAGAACAGCGTCTGGCGCGACGGCGGCAAAAGTTTGCAGATGCGCTCGATGTCGGGGATGAAGCCCATGTCGAGCATGCGGTCCGCCTCGTCGATGACGAGATAATCGACCGCGCTCATCAGGAGCTTGCCGCGGCCGAAATGATCGAGCAGGCGGCCTGGCGTCGCGATCAAGATATCCGCGCCGCGTTCGAGCTTCCTCTCTTGATCGTCGAACGATACGCCGCCGATCAGCAGCGCGACCGTCAGCTTATGCTGCGCGCCGAGCGTCTCGATGGCTTCGGCAACTTGGGCTGCGAGCTCGCGCGTCGGCTCAAGGATGAGCGAGCGCGGCATCCGCGCCCGGGCGCGGCCCTTCTCCAGCATGGTGAGCAAGGGGAGGACGAATGAGGCGGTTTTGCCTGTGCCCGTCTGTGCGATGCCAACGACGTCGCGGCCTTCGAGGGCGAACGGGATGGCTTGGGCCTGAATGGGGGTGGGGATTGTGTATCCGGCCGCTTCTATGGCAGCCAGCACTTTTTCGCTGAGCTTAAGTTCGTTAAAAGTCATATCCAGTTGAATTCTTGGAACCGCTTGGTTGACGTTCGGTGAGTATCATCACACGCACAATGCGGAATGATGACAGGAAAGCATGCGTCAGGAATTATTTCGCGCGGGCATGCCAGCAAGCTGCGGCACATCACTTCACTTCAGTGCTTTACCGGAAGCGGCGCACGGGGCAGAAAGCTAAATCCCACCTTGCGCTTGAGGCATATATGCTCTTATCCGCAAGCAGCGTCAACCCCGATCCTAGCGTCCGCTCCGGCTTCTGGCGGGCTGTGGGGCAAATATCACAGGGGGTTAGCCGCCGGTACCATCGTTTTTACCGTGCAGCGGCAAACGGGAGGGCGAGTCGATGCCGGCGCGCTGGAGCGCCATCTTTTTGCAACGGCCAGGCTTTCGACCGGCCACGGCGTCATGATCGGGCGTTCCACCCCTCACCCTGTCCCTCTCCCAGCAATCTCGCCATGGCGAGATTGCAACTTATGGTGGCCGCATCCGCAAGCGGATGCGGCGGGAGAGGGAACGATGCTTCACGCTCTGCGCCTAATTCAGGCGTTCGTTCTCCCACGGGGACAGGATGAGGGGCGTGGCGCTCCATAATGACCGGATGACGCAGCGGTCTTCCTTGCTGCCGCTCAATATTAGCCGCTTAAAACTCCAACACCATCCCGTCGTAGGCCGGTACAACCGCGGGGGGCAGCTTCGCCGTGAGTTCGTCATAATCGATATCGACGTGCAGATGGGTCAGCACGGCCCGGCGCGGCTGCATCCGCTGGATCCAGTTGAGCGCCGTCGTCATGGAGAGATGGCTCGGATGCGGCGTGTAGCGCAGAGTGTTCAAAATCCAGAGATCCAGTCCCTGCAAATGGGGAAGCGCATCCTCGGGAAGGTCGTTCAAGTCGCACGAATAGGCCACGCCTCCAACGCGCAAGCCCAGCGTGTCGATGTCGCCGTGAATTTGCCGGAAGGGCTGGACGGTGAGATCGCCGCCCGGGCCGGAAATGACGACGGGCGCTAGGTTCACAATCGTATTCGCGTTGAGGATCGGCGGATAGTTCGAGCCCGGCGGGGTCTCGAAGCAGTAATCGAAGCGGCGGCGCAAAAGGCCGAGCGTGCGAGGGTCCGCCCAAATGTCGATCCGGCGGCGCTGCGTGTAGCAAAGCATTCGCAGGTCGTCGATACCGTGCGTGTGGTCGGCATGATCGTGGGTGAAGATCACACCGTCGAGGCGCTTGACCTCTGCGCTCAAGAGTTGCTCGCGCAAGTCGGGCGACGTGTCGACCAGTAGCGCTGTCCCGCCCTGCGGCCCAATCTTCTCGACCAGGATCGAGCTACGCCGGCGCCGGTTTTTCGGGTTATCGGGGTTGCAAGCTCCCCAGTCGTTGCCGACACGCGGAACGCCGGTGGAGGCGCCACAGCCAAGGATCGTGATGCGCAGCGTCATGCGGCGCCGCTTACGTTTGCGGCTGCGCCGGCTGCCGCCTTAGCCTTTGCGAACAAGGTGAAGAAATTCGCCGTGGTAATTTCCGCGATCTTCGCTTCGCTGACCCCTTTCACCTCCGCCAGAACCCTCGCGGTGTGCCGGACGAAGGCCGGCTCGTTACGCTTGCCGCGGTGCGGGTGCGGTGCAAGGAACGGCGCATCGGTTTCGACAAGTAGCCGCTCGACCGGCAGCGCGGCAGCGAGCTCGCGCAATGCGTTCGATTTCGGGAAGGTCAGTATCCCCGAGAACGAGACATAGAGCCCAAGCTCGATCCCGGTTTCGGCAAGAGCCCGGCCGCCCGTATAGCAATGGAGCAGCGCCTTGAAGGGACCTTTCGCCATCTCCTCGCGCAGAATCCGCGCCGTATCCTCATCGGCGTCGCGCGTATGAATGACGAGCGGCAAGCCAGTCTCACGAGCCGCCGCAATATGCCGGCGGAACCCAGCCTCCTGATCTTCGCGGCTGCTCTTTTGATAAAAATAGTCGAGACCGGCCTCGCCGATCGCAACGACGCGCGGATGTTTTGTTAGTTCGACGATTTCGCGCACGGTGACGCCGCGCTCTTCGCCCGCCGAGTGCGGGTGCGTGCCAACAGAGCAGGTGACCTCCGCAAATCGCTCGGCGACCGCCAGCACCTGCGGGAAGTTCCGCACGAGGGTGCAGATGGTGAGCATGTGACCCACCCCGGCACTTTTCGCGCGCACGACCGTATCGGCGAGCCCCTCGGCGAAATCCGGAAAATCCAGATGGCAATGACTATCGACTAACATCTTACAGTCCAAAGGTTATACGGCGCGGCGATCAAGTCCCCCCTCACTCTGTCTCTCTCCCCGCATGCTCGCCTTGGCGAGCTTGCATCTTTGCGTGGCCGCATCCGCAAGCGGATGCGGCTGGGAGAGAGCACGCCTGAACTTCCCTCTCCTCCCTCTCCCGTTGGGGAGAGGGCGGGGGTGAGGGGGTCTTCAATCCCTCACAGCTATTCCGCCGCGCGTGTTTCATCCTCAACATAGCGCGGGAAAATGGGTTGTGGAGTGGCGATCTTTGTCCCGGGCTTCAACGCGCTGTCCGGCGAGAGCGCTGAGAAGTCTCTCTCCTCTGGCGGTACGCCAAGCTGATCGAGGAACTTCACGGCCGAAGCCGGCACATAGGGCTGGATCAAAATCGCAACGCGCCGCACCACCTCGGCCGTTACGTAAAGCACCGTGCCCATACGCACCGGATCGGATTTTTTCAAAGACCAAGGCTCCTGCGCCGCGAAATAACGGTTGGCGTCCGCAACCACTTGCCAAACGGCCTCGATAGACTTGTGGATGGCCTGCCGATCCATCGCCTCGCGGCACAGCGGCAAGAGGCGAAGCGCGGCTTCGAGAAGCGGGGCGTCGGCTTCGGTGAACGGGCCCGGCTCGGGGATAAGACTCGCGCAGTTCTTCGCGATCATCGACAGCGAGCGCTGGGCGAGGTTGCCGAGGTCGTTCGCGAGATCCGCGTTGACGCGGTTGACGATCGCTTCATGGGTGAAGCTGCCGTCCTGTCCGAAAGGCACTTCGCGCAGAAAGAAGTAGCGCACCTGATCGGCGCCATATTCCGCGGCCATATCGAGCGGCGCAACCACGTTGCCCACCGACTTCGACATCTTCTCGCCCTTGTTGTACAAAAAGCCGTGGCTGAACACGCGCTCCGGCAGGGGGATTTTCGCCGACATCAGGAAGGCCGGCCAATAGACCGCGTGAAAACGCGTGATGTCTTTGCCGATGACATGCACCTGCGCGGGCCAGCGCTCCTTCCAAGCCTTCGAACGGACCTTCGGAAAGCCGGCGGCCGTGATGTAGTTCGTGAGCGCGTCCACCCAGACATAGATGACATGACCCGGCGCGCCGGGCACCGGAATGCCCCAATCGAGCGTCGTGCGCGAAATGGAAAGATCCTGCAGGCCGCCCTTGACGAAGTTCACGATCTCGTTGCGGCGCTCAGGCGGCAGGATGAAATCCGGGTTCTGTTCGTAAAGCTTCAGAAGCTTCTTCTCGTATTTGGACAGCCGGAAGAAATAGGTCTGCTCCTCCGTCCATTCCACGGGCGTGCCCTGCGGGCCAAGGCGCACGCCATTGGCGCCGAGCACCGTTTCGCTTTCCGTGTAGAACGCCTCGTCGCGGACCGAGTACCAGCCCTGATAGCCGGCGAGATAAATGTCGCCGGCCTTTTCCATGCGCCGCCAGATCTCGGACACCGAGTCGAAATGGCGCGGCTCTCTCGTCGAGATGAACTCGTCGTAGGCGACGTTCAGCCCGGCGAGCATCTCCTTGAACTTGGCAGTATTCTCTTCGGCCAGCTCAAGCGGCGTTACGCCAAGCTTGGCGGCCGTCTGCTTCATTTTGAGGCCGTGCGCATCGACGCCGGTCACGAAGAACACAGGATGGCCGTCCAGCCGCTTGAAGCGTGCAAGAGCGTCCGTCGCGATGGCCTCATAGGCGTGGCCGATATGCGGCTCGGCGTTCGGATAGGAAATCGCGGTGGAAATGGTGAAATGCGTTTTTGCTTCAGTCTCGGTCATATCGCTTGTGGTGTGAGCGCTTTTCAGGCTGGGGAAGCAGTTTTGAGCTTCCGCACGATATGTTCCATATCGGAAAATGCGCTCAGGAGGAAGGCTCCTTTATCGAGATTGAGCACTTCCATCTCGCCCCTGCGCTGACGCAGGGTTTGCCAAGCTTGCGCCCAAGCAGCGCTTTCCGCTGAATCGGGCGTCCTGCCAAGCGCATCCCTCGCCATGTTTTCGATTTTCTCCTCGATCAAATCGCAAAGCCGGGCAAAGGTTTGCGCGTTCCGAGCGCCGCTCGCCGATTGGATCAGGCTGTGCATAAGGGCGTAGTCCATCCGCGGCAAGCTCAAGACGACCCGGTCTAGGGTCTCCGCCAGGGGAATGAGACCGCCTGCGATAAACTCCAAAGCGCGGCCCGGCGAGCCGGCCGCCATCGCATGCAGCTTTTCGAGCGACTGGGCGTCCGGTGAGTCGAGATCGCCCGCGATGCAGGCAGCCCGGACGGCATCGGAAAAATCGTGCGGCGGAAGCGGACGCAACGCAAGTCTCACGCAACGCGAGCGGATTGTCGGCATCACCGTTGCCGCGCCGTGGCCGATCAGAAAGAACACCGTGCGCGCCGGAGGCTCCTCGACGGCTTTGAGCAGCGCATTGGCCGAGGCGATGGTGAGATCGTTTGCGGGATCGGCGATCACCGCGCGCCAGCCGCCGGGGCTCGTTAGGCCCAGGAAGGAACGCAGCTTGCGTACTTCCTCCACTCCGATGGAGGCTGAGCTTGAGGCCGGGCTCGCGCCATCGCCGAGCACGAAAAGCGAAGGATGCGCGCCCGCGAAGATTTGCCGCGCGGTAGGGTGGCTTTTGGCAATGGCAAGCGTTTCAGCCGGCTCCTCGCCGCCGGGCCCGCGGCTTAAGAGAAAGCGCGCCGCGCGATAGGCGAAGGTTGCCTTGCCAACGCCGCGCTCGCCCGTCAAGAGCCAAGCGTGATGCAGCGTCCCCGCATTGAAGGCGCGCAAGAAGGCTTCCTCGGCCGCCGAATGCCCGAACAGCGCTTCGGTGACGCGCGGATGCTGCGCGAGGCTCCCGGCGCCGGGCTGTTCGCCTTCGGCGGATTTCGATTCGGCGGATTTGCGCTTTGCCATGCTTCGGGCGCCCGCAAGGTTGGGTTTCGGTTCAAGGATCTTGGAGGGGCGCAGATTATAGACGGCGCGGCCATCCGCCAACGATAAACTCCGGTTGGCAAACCACCTTCCCTCGCTGCGGCGATCGCTTGCCGCACTCACCGCAAACCGGATAGCTAATAGCCGGCTTCCTTTCCGTGGCGAACCGCCAGAATCGCGGCCATCGTGCCATCGAAACGATAACGGACTCGCAAGGTTAGGCGAGGCCGCCATTCCGGCACGCAGCAAAGAAGAAGGCGAGCCTTTGCGAGACATGCGGGCCGATTTCGGAATGCAGCGTCTCCAGGCTCTCGCCTGTTAAGGCGCGAATGAGCAAGGGCAAAACGATTAAACCGAAGTTCCTGGGCGATTTTGTCGCATACAGCCCAAAATAACCGTGATATTTCGCCAAGTTACGCAACCAAAGAAGCTGACAGTGATTGTCTACTGTACCCATGGATTGCGACCATACGACTCAG
>JBKQOR010000176.1:0-2669 GCA_052145435.1 Rhodomicrobium sp.
GGCGGCAAACTTCTCCTCTTGGCCCACTTTCCCAAAGCACCGCATTTCAAGCGATTCCGCTGGTAAAGGGTGAGCGACCGCGCTGAAATTGTTCACGAAATCGGCGGCCATGACCCAGACCCGGTCTTTTCAAATTTCCGGCCGGCAAGAATTGACTTGGGAGCTAGCTCCAAGGTGTAGGATGTCGCGCTCAGAGGTTTGTAGAAGCAGGCGGAGATTGGGATGAAAGCAACGATATTCCGGATAGAAGGCATGAGCTGCGACGGATGTGCAAACACAATCAAAAACGCCGTCGAGAAAGAACCGGGTGTGCAGATGGTTTCGGTCTCGTTTGCTGAGCGGCAGGCGCGCGTGCTTTATGACCCGCGAGCCGTCGGAGAGGACCGCCTCGCTGCAGTGATTGAGAAACCCGGTTTTCGCGTCGTAAGCCGCCAAGCCGCGCGCTAACCAGGATAACGGCTTGGTATCCTGGACGGCTCCGGCGAAGACGGGGCGTCCGTTTTCCGGCGTTCCCGGATGCGTTGAGGCAGGTGCGAGCCCAGAGGAGGCCATAGAAGGAAGATGCGACAGCGATTCGAGCTTCTCAAAGCCAGCACCGTCGCCGAGGTCATCGCTTCTGGTGAAACCGGCCTCGGCGAAACGGCCGTTTTAATTCCCTTGTTCTCGACGTAGGGCGGTCGCATTCTGTCCCCTCGATGAGGCGCTGCCGGTGCTAGCTGTGATGGCGAGGAAGACCTCGATGGCGCGAAGCAAAGGTTCTTTCGAATGCTGGATGCGTCCCAGAATCCAGGCTCCCTCAACCAGCATCAGGAGCAGCTCTGCGCCCTCGTTGCTGAGCCCGGTTCCCAGCCGGGACGAATGGGCGAGCAGGCGCCGCTGCCAATCGTCGAAAACAGCCCGGGCGGTTTCGGTGAGCGGCCGCGATTGCGGCGCCGTTGCTAGCGCGATGGAGGTGATCGGACAGCCTTCACAGAAACCGGAGCGCTCGAACCAATCGGCGATGCCCGCAGCAAACTGGCGCATCCCGCTCGGGAAGTCCGGCGCCGCTGCCATTGTGGCGTCTATGAACGCGCCGGTTTGTTCGCCGGCATAGAGCATGCACGCTTGAGCCAGCTGCTCCTTTCCTTCGGGAAAGTGGTGATAAAAGGAGCCTTTCGGCGCTCCGCTAACCTCAAGAATCTCCGTCAGGCCAACGCCGTCATAGCCGCGCTGGCGGAACAGCGCCGACGCGGTGCGGATAATGCGGGAGCGGGCGTCAGAGGGACGGGCCATGATTTTCCATTGTATGGTGATCGGTCTACTGGTATGGTTCTAGGGTGATCGCCCTAGAATAAAGGCCGCCCATGTCCAATGCAACAGCGTCCATTATTTCCACAGACGCAGCCGCGAATGCCGGGGAGATCCGTTTCACGGCCAAGGATGGCCGGACATTGACCGGACGGCTGCATTGTCCCGGCGAGGCGCCCCGTATCGCCGTGGTCCTGCACGGTGGCGTGGGTTTTTCCGCCCGCTTCTATCAGGATTTCGCGGCCTGGTTCTCGGCAACCCATGGCGCCGCCGTGCTCACCTATGACTATCGGGATTTCGGATGGTCGCTCAACCGTCCTCTTGCCCAATCGGACGCGCGCCTCAGCGATTGGGCTATCACCGACCAATCGGCGGCTCTCTCTTACCTCAGCAGCCGCTTTCCGGCCTTGCCGCCGCGCGTGATCGGTCATTCTCTGGGCGGACAGTGGCTTGCCTTTCATGAGCATACCGGCCGCATCGACCGGGTGGCCGCGGTCGCCTCTGGGCCCGGTTACTGGCGCGACCATCCATTGTCAATGCTGCCGCGGGTGGTGGGGTTCTGGTGGATGCTTGGCCCGGCCGCCGTGCGCATAGCGGGCTATATGCCAGGCCGGGCGCTCGGGCTCGGGGCGGACATTCCCCGCGGCGTTTATTGGGAATGGCGGAGGCTCTGTTTAAAGCCGGACTATCATCGTAGCGAGTGGGGACGGGCCTATCCTCAGCCGCGCCTTGAAGAGGCGCGCTTCAAGCTCACCACAATTCCAATAGCCGACGACACGCTCATTGCACCGCATATGGTGCGCAAGCTGCCCGCCTTTTATCCCCACGCGCAATTGGGCGAGACTTTGCTCGACCCGGCCCAGCTCGGCTTGAGAGCCATAGGACATGCCGGCGCGTTCATGGCCCGCAATAAAGCCTGCTGGCCGCTAATCGCCGCGCCGCTGCTTGACTGAAGATGCGGTAAGCCGCCGTCACGCAGCAGCTCGCAAGCTTCGACAGATAAACGAGAGCCGCCTCGTCTGTCACCCAAAGGTTATGCCGGTACCGTCTAGGCCGAACGGCGCGCTTCGAATTAAAACGCCGCTCGCGTATCCGCGGCCATGGGTTAAGCGGCTGTGGCTAAAATCTGAGCGGAAGGCAGAGGTTGCCGGGTAGGCCCAGGGAATTTCACCCCGAGCCCCCCACAGATCCGGACTTGATACTCTCGCATCATCCGGCTCGTGCCATCGCGTGAAGGCTGCCGCCTTCCGCTGAAACTCTGGGCTCCTCCCGGCAAGACCGGTTGGCCCAGCTCAACGGCGATGACCCGCCCCCTTCGCTCCAGCCCCATTACAGGGCCTTCGTCGCTACTACGAGGCAGTCCGCCCCTCTCCGGCGCATCG
>JBKQOR010000177.1:0-6330 GCA_052145435.1 Rhodomicrobium sp.
CCTAATTCTTGCCAGATTGTCTTCACGTTTTTGCCTAAACAAAGGCCACTCTGACGCAGAGTCATCGTCTCCGCCGATCTTCTGGCGGCATCTACGCCATACCTACGAATTCCGCCAGGTTTCGCGAGCCGTTCCCGGTGGCAATCGCCGGAGCGCTTCAAGATACACAAACCTTTGCCAAAAGCGATGCGCTCTACGTACTGGTTGCGGCTTATCGGTTTTGTGATGGCTGGGAAAATTTTCTTGCTGAGACTTGCGCTTAACGGTACACCGGTTAGGAAGTGCGTGCGTTCCAGCTTGGCGGCCAAGCAATGCGGCATCACAATCTTATCGAATCGGAGCAACCAATGAAGAAGACGAGATGAGCAAGAAGCTTTTGCTAATTTTTGCTGTCATCTTCTGCGCTTCGATAGGGCAAGCGGATGCTAAGGGCATATTGCTAAAATGCAAGCTTGGGACCGGCACCAAATTGGCCTTCGAAATAGACAAAAACCGCGTACTCAAGGGCGGAAGGCCACTGAAAAAACTCGACAAAAAATCGGTGGCGATTGGCGCCCAGTATGTAACATTCCAACAGAGGTTCACCAAATTTCGCAACGAATGGAGTTTTGACCGGAACAGCCGCGAATTGAGTTTCAAAACAATTCTCGTGTCTAATTTGCGCGTTGTTTTGGACGAGGAAGGTTCTTGCGTTTATACCAAGGTGGCTTTGAAGGCACCCGCGAGTAAGCCTGCGAAGAAGCTATCCGGCCCCAAAAAGATCCAGCGGCCGCCCGTGGCGGCAACGCTTAGGCGCGACAAGGCGCACCCCGCTTTCGAAAACAGAACCGCCTGGATATATGACTTTTCGCCGGCGCCGCCGCTGCGATAACGGGCGAGCCGGTTTATACTAAGCCCGGAAGTCGTGACCGGTCCCGGCGCCGGCCTCGGGGATAAGCCACGAAAGTCATTCCCGCCCCCACTGTCATGGCCGGGCTTGACCCGGCCATCCAGACTATCATTGAAATGTCAAGATTTTTTCCTGGATGGCCGCATCAAGTGCGGCCATGACATCGTAGTTTGCCGCGAACTCCCGATTTCTTCACACGCTCGAAGGCGGGAATCCATTTGTCATGCTGGAACAATACCTTAGCATGTATCCCCGCCTTCGCGGGGACGACGCTGCGGCCCAGTCAAACCTTACCGCGCTTGGTGTTACGGCCCCAACCTGGGAACTAACGCAAACTGGCGTTGATCGTCTCCAGTGTTGCCTCACCCGGGCAAAGACCGGTCTCGGTCAGCGCATTGAGCGGAGTCTCCGTTATGTCCAGATGGCGGTGTAAGTCTTCGGCTTCGTTATCGATATAGAGAAGCCCGGTCACGATTTCGCCTGCCGCGGTGTGACCCTGCACGTAGCTCATCGCCGCCAAGCGGTCATGCGGATTATAGTCGGACGCAAGCTTCCGCAGCACAAGCGTGGAACCATCGTGCTGTTCCACAAGCTCAACCGTACCAGGCTCGAAGTCCACGGTAATCGGAGCCCGGCCCGTCATGAAATCGAGCTTGTTAACGGATTCGTTGTGCTCGCGAACGTAATCGAAGCTCCTTGTGGAGCCACTGTGGTTGTTGAAGGCAATACAAGGTGAGATGCAATCGATAAAGGCAGTGCCGCGGTGCTCGATCGCAGCTTTAATCAGAGGAACGAGCTGAGCCTTGTCCCCGGAAAAGCTGCGCGCCACAAAGGTCGCACCAAGCTGAAGTGCCATCGCTATCAGATCGATAGGATTGTCTTTATTAAGAGAGCCACGCTTGTTCTGGGACCCGCGATCGGCGGTCGCCGAGAATTGCCCCTTGGTCAGGCCGTAGACACCGTTATTCTCGACGATGTAGACCATGTTCACGCCACGGCGAATCGCATGCGCAAATTGGCCGAGACCGATTGACGCGGTGTCGCCGTCGCCAGATATCCCAAGATAAATAAGGCTGCCGTTTGCGAGATTGGCGCCGGTCAGCACCGATGGCATCCGGCCATGCACGCTGTTAAAACCATGGGAATTGCCAAGAAAATAGGTGGGCGTCTTGGACGAGCAGCCAATGCCGGAAAGCTTGGCGAGGCGATGAGGCGGCAGGTCAAGCTCGAAGCAGGCCTGAACGATGGCTGCGCTGATCGAATCGTGGCCGCAGCCAGCACAAAGCGTCGAAATCGAGCCCTCGTAATCGCGGTGCGTTAGCCCAAGCGCATTCGTGGGCAACGCCCGGTGATGAAATTTGGGTTTAGCGATATAGGTCATGTGGATATCTCAGGCTGCCGGCTAAGGGCGATTTGCAGTTTCGATCCAACTTTGCGCAACGGGGTCAATTTGCTGACGTCGAGGTGACCGGCAATTGAATGGGTAATGAGGCGCGCGGTAATAGGTGTGCCGTCGTAATGCAGAATGGGAATGAGGTTTGCCGGATTGAGATTGCATTCGTTGATAAGCAGTGTGCGAAGCTGGCCATCACGGTTCTGCTCCACGACAAAGACACGGTCGTGACCGGTGACGAACTCAGCCACTTCACTACTGAAGGGAAACGCCCGCACACGCAGCGTGTCGAGATGATGACCGGCTGCCGCTAAGCCCTCGATGGCCTCCTGCATAGCCGGATGGCTGGAACCGTAGTAGATGACGCCATAACGGGCCGGTACGCCAGCATTTCGCCGCAGCGGTTGCGGTACCAATTTCTTGGCCGTTTCGAATTTTCTTAAGAGCCGCTGCATATTGTCGACGTACGCGCCGCCATCCTCGGTATACCGGGCGTAGCGGTCGCGGGTAGAGCCGCGGGTGAAGAACGAACCGCGGGTCGGGTGTGTACCTGGATAGGTGCGATAAGCAATTCCATCGCCGTCGACATCGAGATAGCGGCCGAAGTCTTTGCCCTCATCGAGATCTGCCGCCGTCATGACCTTGCCGCGGTCATACAGACGGCTGTCATCCCATGCAAACGGACGGCAGAGCCACCGGTTCATGCCGATATCGAGGTCCAGCATCACGAAAACCGGCGTTTGCAATCTGTCCGCTAGGTCGAAGGCTAATGCCCCGAACTCGAAAGCTTCCGCTGGATCATCGGGAAACAACAGGATGTGCTTTGTGTCGCCGTGAGAGGCATAAGCGGCACTCAATATATCGGATTGCTGCGTGCGGGTGGGCATACCCGTCGAGGGACCTCCTCGCTGCACGTCGAAAATAACGGCCGGAACCTCGGCGAAATAGGCCAATCCGAGAAACTCTTGCATCAGCGAGAGGCCAGGACCCGATGTGGCTGTGAAAGCTCGCGCGCCATTCCACGCGGCGCCAATCACCATGCCAATCGATGCAAGCTCATCCTCGGCCTGGATAATGGCGAAAAGGTTTTTCCCCGTTTCGGGATCTACCCTGTAGCGGGTGCAATACCGGGTAAAGGCTTCGGGCAGAGACGAGGATGGAGTAATCGGATACCATGCGCAGACCGTGGCGCCTCCATAGACCGCGCCGAGGGCCGCCGCCGAATTCCCATCGATTAAAATCCGATCGCCGGCAGCATTGGCGTGCTTGACCCTCAAGCGAATCGGACAGGACAGATGCTCAAGCGCATAATTCCGGCCGATATGCAGGGCCTCGATGTTGGACGCGACGAGCTTTTCTTTGCTCTTGAACTGCTCGCGGATCAGTGTTTCCATCTCTTCGGCATCGATATCGAGAAGCGCGGTTAGCGCGCCGGCACAGATGATATTCTTGAGCAGCTGCCTTTGCCGGGGGTCGCTATATTGCCGGTTAGAGATTTCAGTAAGCGGCATGCCGATGAAGGTGACATCCTCCCGGAGCTCTGCCGTTGGCCGCGTCCGGGACGCATCGTAAAACACATAGCCGCCGTGCTCGACGGAGGCCACGTCTTTATCCCAAGTTTGAGGGTTCATCGCCACCATGAGGTCGGTCCCGCCGCGCGCACCCAGGTGGCCCTTCTCCGAGACCCGCACCTCGTACCAAGTCGGTAGCCCCTGGATATTCGAGGGAAAAATATTGCGCGGGGCGATCGGCACGCCCATTCGCAATATCGCGCGCGCAAACAGCTCATTGGCGCTTGCTGAGCCAGATCCGTTTATATTGGCGAAGCGGACGACGAAATCGTTTATACGTGAGAGCGGCATGCTGAACCTGCGTGGGTCATATTCAAGAGGAATTTCTGCATGTCCCAGGCTCCGGTCGGACAACGTTCGGCACAGAGCCCGCAATGAAGGCAAACATCCTCATCCTTGGCCATGATGCGGCCGGTCTTGAGGTTGCCGCCGATATAGAGGTCTTGGCCAAGGTTAGTTGCAGGAGCCTTCAACCGGGAGCGAAGGTCTGCTTCTTCACCGTTTTCCGTGAAGGTGATGCAGTCCATCGGGCAAATATCGGTGCATGCATCGCACTCGATGCAGAGAGAGCCAGTGAAGACGGTTTGCACATCGCAGTTCAGGCAACGCTTTGCCTCCGCGAGCGCGAGCGCTGGAGTGAACCCAAGCTCAACCTCGGCCCGGATATCCCTCAGTGCGAGGGCATTGTCGCGCGAGGGCACCGGATAGCGCTCATGAACGGTAACGTCATTGTCGTAGCTCCATTCGTGAATGCCCATCTTCTGGCTTGTCAGCCGGACGGCAGGTTCGGGACGGACGGAGACGTCTTTTCCGTTGCAGAGCAGGTCGATTGAAATCGCCGCTTCATGACCGTGGGCGACGGCCCAGATAATATTCTTCGGGCCGAATGCGGCGTCGCCGCCGAAAAACACATCCGGACGGGTGGATTGCATGGTTGCCTTATCGACGCGGGGCATGCCCCAGCGGTCAAACTCGATGCCGGTGTCGCGCTCGATCCAAGGCAATGAATTCTCTTGCCCGACAGCCACGAGAACGTCGTCGCAGGCGAAGTGCTCGTCCGGCTCGCAGGTAGGAACCAGCGTGCGCTTGCCCTTCTCGTCGAAGACCGCTTTTACCTTTTCGAAGGAGATGCCCGTGAGCACCCCTTTTGCGTGGGTGAAGGCCTTCGGCACCATGAAATTGGATATGGAGATGCCCTCGTGCATGGCATCTTCCTTCTCCCAGGCCGAGGCTTTCATCTCCGCAAATCCTGAGCGGACCACGACCCTTACGTCTTCGCCGCCGAGCCGCTTTGCGGACCTGCAGCAATCCATGGCGGTGTTTCCGCCGCCAAGAACGGCGACGCGCTTGCCTATTTTCGAGATATGGCCGAAGGAAACATTCGCTAGCCAGTCGATACCGATATGAATGTTAGCGGCGGCCTCCCGGCGGCCCGGGATGTCCAGATCGCGCCCTCGGGGCGCGCCGGAGCCGATGAAGACCGCGTCATACCCCTCCGCAAGGAGGGCTTTCAAACTGCCGATCCGCTGTCCGGCCCTGAAATCGATACCAAGATCGAGGATGTATCCTGTTTCCTCGTCGATCACGGCGCCGGGTAAACGAAAAGCAGGGATCTGGGTGCGCATCATCCCGCCCGCCTTGGGGTCGCCGTCGAACATGACCAACTCGTAGCCGAGCGGAGCCAGATCGCGAGCAACCGTCAGAGAGGCGGGGCCGGCCCCCACGAGCGCGATACGCTTTCCGTTTTTCGAGCGTGCACGCTTTGGCAGGCGATCCCGGATGTCATCCTTATAGTCCGCGGCGACGCGCTTCAGCCTGCAAATCGCGACAGCCTGCTCCTCGACGCGCGAGCGGCGGCACGCCGGCTCGCACGGACGGTCGCAGGTGCGGCCTAAAATGCCAGGGAACACGTTGGATTCCCAATTGATCATATAGGCATCGCTGTAGCGGCCAGCGGCAACTAACCGGATATATTCGGGGACAGGTGTGTGTGCCGGACAGGCCCATTGGCAATCGACAACCTTATGGAAATAGTCCGGTCTGGATACGTCGGTCGTTTTCATTTTCCCCTCCGCCACGGGCTTCCCGCCGGTTGCCTGGTGGCGCAGTATCGTACATCGCAGCTTAATAGCGCGTTTAGTTTTGCTTAACGGCTTATATATATGAGCCGGCAGGCGAATGCCATCCCTACTCTAGTGATAAATGGGGGGAAATCGCATTTCTGCGCGCCCACTGACGCGGAGCCGCAACAGCCGGCACCGCGGACTTCCAGACGCTGTCGTGGCAGATTATCCAAGCGGGACATCTTTGATCCCAATAATGCCGCGGTAGAAGGCATCCCGCGCCGTTCTAGATGCCACCGCACCCGCCTTGCCCCTCAGCGGAGCAAATCGCCTAGTTATTGGGCAAATTCCCGCTTTGCGAAAAACCGCTGGACGGCGGATTTGCCGCTTCTGCCCCCAGAATGCAGGATTTGC
>JBKQOR010000178.1:0-4465 GCA_052145435.1 Rhodomicrobium sp.
GCAGACGGCATTGCGGGGCAGGCCCTCGCGATGATATTCTATTTTTATGCAGCCATTGCCGAAACAAAAGATGAGCGCGGACGCCTTCCTCGCCTGGGCCGAGCGCCAAGAGCAGGGGCGCTATCAGCTCGCGCGCGGCGAAATCCAGGCGATGGCCCCGGAGCGCGCGGAGCATGGCGATGTCAAAAGGCGCGTTGCCAACGCGTTGGAAGCCGCAATTAAAGAGAAGGGCCTGAAATGCCAGGCCTTCGTTGACAGCTTAGGAGTCAAGATCGACGGCGAGACGGTCTTCGAGCCGGACGCGCTTGTGAACTGCGGGGAGCGGGTACCGCGCGCGAGTTTGATCGCCCCGAACCCCATCATCGTCGCCGAAGTCGTTTCGCCCTCCAGCGAGCGGCGCGATCTTGCTATCAAGTTTAGAAATTACTTCCGTCATCCCTCGATCCAGCATTACGTGCTTGTCCTCATCGAAGACCGGTCTGTCCTGCACCACAGGCGAGGGCGAGACGGCACGATTGTGACGGCGATCTTAGACGCCACAGGCACCTTGAGCTTCGATCCTCCAGGCATGGAAGTCCCGGTTGCAGCGCTGTTCGGAGATGTTTATGCAGGGGATGGCGTTTAGACCCGTTCCTCACAGCCCCTGTGGAAACATTGCCATATTTTAACCCATATCGGCCCTATGCTGCGCGCGCATAACGGGGCAGCGGCCTGGCGCATTTCTCACCCGGCGTCCGCGCGGCGGACCTTGCCCGATCACAAACTCACGAAGAAGCGAGTTCACGATACATGAAGCGCAAGCTTATCGCATTTCTATTGGCAGTATCGCCGGTCACTATGGCCCAGGCCGAGCAGCTCACAGGCGACGATCTTCAGAAGGCTGTGGCAGGCCGGATCGTCTACATCTACACCCCCCTCGGCGAGGTGCCGATCCGTTATGCGAAGAACGGCCATCTCAGCGGCCGCACCGAGCTGGCGCTGCTCGACGGCGAGTCGACCACCGCCGATCACGGCCGCTGGTGGGTTGCCGAAAAGAAGCTCTGCATTCAGTGGCAAAACTGGATGGAAGGCCGTGCGCATTGCTTCACGATGCATCGCTTGAGCCCGACCGTGGTGCATTGGCGCCGCGACGACGGCAAGAGCGGCACGGCGCGGCTCGGCTAAGCGCGCAAAATCCGCGAAAAGACCGCCCCCGGGGAAAACAAAGAGGACGATCTCTTTCTAGCAGCGAATTAGCCGTGATGCTCCTCGCCGCCGTGATGGCCCCAGCCGCCGTGATGCCCGTGGTGCATCATCATGTGCATTAGAAAGTGCAGGCGGTGCTTCTGCTCGTCCGAGAGCGAGCGGTAAAGAGGCTCCGCGGCGTCGGCGAGCTTCTTGAGGTCCGCGGCCCGCTGCGTCATGGCATCGGCGCGTGCGCGAAGCTTGGCGATCGCATCTTCCGTTTTGGCGTGCTCGCGCCGCGCGGCCCAGCGCGCCTGCCTGGCTTCCGCCATGGCGCGGATGGCCGCCTCGACCGGCGCCCAGTTCTTTTCCTGGTCTGGTGTCAGCTCAAGGCCTGCCTTCAGAGCGGCGATGCGCGCGTCGGTAAACGCCTTCATGTCGGCCGGGCTCATATGATGATGTTCGTGCTTAGCGCCGGCGTCTGGCGCCTGTTGAGCGTACGTCATCGACGTGCCAACCAGGGCGAGCGCCGTCAAACCTGCGATGATTGTCTTCTTCATGAGTTCCTCCGTATATGGGCACTGGATGCGATATCGGGACAAGGTACAATCGACCCTTCGGCCGCTCCGTTGCAACAGGAAGAACCCTTAATTCCCGGATAGAATTGTACGATTTTATGCCGATGTCCGGTCCTGCGATGAACCGATAAATTCGCCGGCATTAAGGCATTGGAAACGGGCGGCTTGCGAACTTTCCTAAGAGCAACCTGTAAAACCGGAAGCCTGCGCGTGTCCTCATGCTAATTGGCGAACGCCGTTTTGAATACAATTGTCCGTATTTACCATTCCCGCATGAGTGTATTTCGTAAATTTAACGTTTACCCTATGCGAACAATCTGCATTTGCGCCTTAATCTAGAGGGCAACGTCTTAGCGCTCATGGTTTCCCTTTTGCCCAGATGGAAAGGTTCATGCCGAAAACTTCTAAGTACGATCTACTGTCTAGCTTGCACTACGCAACACTGCGCCTCCCCTTGTCCAGTGCTCCCTCCCGGTACGGCATTTCCGCGCTCGCCATCCTGGCCGTTCTTGGCATTGGAGGCTTCGAGCCGCGTGTCGCAACCGCTGCGCCGGAGCGGGCCCAAACCCAGCAGCAAATTCAACCCATGCTGCCGGGCTTCTCCGCGCTCGTCGAGCGCGTCGCCCCTGCTGTGGTCTCGATCCGCGTAAAGGCCAATCCCGCCGCCATAACCACACGCGACGACGATGAGGAGGAACCCGGCGAATCTTCCGGGAAGGACGAAAATCCTTTTCAGGGGACGCCGCTGGAGCGTTTCTTCCAGGGCCCCAAAGCACCGGGGCAGCATCAGCATGGTCCAAAGAGGGGCGCTGGTGCGCTTCCGCCCGTGCAAGGCCAAGGCTCGGGCTTCTTCATCTCCTCCGACGGCTACATCGTTACCAACAATCACGTCGTTGAGGGCGCGATCAAGGTCGAGATCGTCACCGAGTCTGGCGCCATTCTGCCGGGCAAGATCGTAGGCACCGACCCCGGCACCGATCTCGCGCTCGTTAAGGTCGAGGGAGCCAAGCCATTCCCGTTCGTGCCGCTTGGACATTCCGAGGTTAAACCCGGCGATTGGGTGATCGCCATCGGCAACCCGTTCGGTCTTGGCGGTACGGTTACGGCCGGCATCGTGTCGGCCCGCGGCCGCGATATCGGCATGGGCGCCTACGACAATTTCGTCCAGATCGACGCCGCGGTGAATAAAGGCAACTCCGGCGGCCCGGCGTTCAATCAGGCGGGCGAGGTCATCGGCGTGAATACCGCGATCTTCTCCCCGTCTGGCGGCTCGGCCGGCATTGCCTTCGCCATCCCAGCCAAAACGGTGGAGAGCGTGGTTTCTCAGCTCAAGGCCAAGGGCAAGGTCACGCGCGGATGGCTTGGTGTGCAGGTGCAGCCTGTTACGCCGGAGCTTGCCGATAGCCTTGGGCTGAAAGAAGCCAAAGGCGCTCTCGTCTCGGTCCCCGCTCCAGGCAGCCCCGCCGAAGCGGCCGGTATCAAGCGCGGCGACGTCATCCTCAGGATCGGCGACGAGGACATCAAGGATAGCCGCGATCTCGCCCGCAAGGTGGCATCCTCAATCCCGGAAGCGGCCGTGAAAATCGCAATCCAGCGTGCCGGCACGAGACAGATCGTCGACGTAAAGCTGGCGGAGCTCAAGGACGAGGCGAAACCGGAGCTTCCGCCTCACGACCTGGCGCAGCAAACCGAGATCGAATCGCTCGGCGTGAACGTCGTGCCGGGCGGAGACGGAAAAGGCGGGCCTAAGGGTCTCGCAGTGCTCGATATCAACCCCAATGGCAAAGGCGCCGATGCGGGACTTATTCAGGGCGACGTCATTCTGAACGCAAATGGCATGGACATCTCCAGTCCCGCCGATCTCGAAGCCGCGCTGAAATCCGCTCGCGCCGCTGGAAAAAAGCACGCGCTTGCGTTCGTGCAGCGCGGAGCCACGCAGATCTTTGTGGCGCTGCCCGCAGAGCAGGGCTAAGCGGCGGCCTATATAACTGGTTGTGTGTTTTTGGGGGCCCGGCGCCCCCAAATTTTTCGCATATACTCATTTCCTTGGCCGCGCTATGAGTTGCAGTGGCGCTTGCAACCTAAGGACCCGCAGCCCGCACTTTTCCTGCCGCAGCAATGAGGCCGCAACCATGCCGAAGATTACCCCCCACGAAGCGCTGATCTACGTCATGATCACTATGTCCGCCGTGGACCGGCAGATTTCCGATCACGAATTGGAGCGCATTTCGCAAATCGTGCGTCAGCTGCCCGTTTTCATGGGATACGATATCGAAAATCTCGCCAAGGCCGCGGAACGATGCGGCAATCTCCTAAGCGAGGAGGACGGTCTCGAAGAGCTGCTGGAGCAAGTGGCCGATGCGCTTCCGAAGAAGCTTTACGAGACGGCATATGCGCTTGCCGTCGAGGTTGCGGCGGCGGACCTCAAAGTACCCGACGAGGAGATCAGGCTCTTGGAGCTTCTGCGCGATGCGCTTCATCTCGACAAGCTCGTGATCGCCGCCATCGAGCGCAGCGCCCGCGCGCGCCACCAGACGATCTGATACCAATAGCCATAAGTTTTGACTGGTCCGCAGCGTCGTCCCCGTGCAGGCGTATACGCGCTAACTTAACAGCGGAATCGCCCCTCATCCTGTCCTTCGCCCCATGGGAGAAGGGACGCCTGAACAAGGCGCGGCGCTTGAAACATCGTTCCCTCTCCCATGGGGAGAGGGACAGGGTGA
>JBKQOR010000179.1:0-46364 GCA_052145435.1 Rhodomicrobium sp.
TGCCGCCGCTTAAACCTTTCGCAAGGCGCTTTCGCTATAATGGCGCCTTAAAGGAAACGGCATCGAACTAGAAAAATCGCAGCAAGCTGGAGCGAAGAACCGAGGTTAACGGCGATTTAATTCCGCCTACGCGGCCGCCACCGGGCTCACGTCCACGGCCACCTCAACCTCATGCTCGCCGCCGCCGAGCAGCACCCCGCTCACCGGGCTCACATCCTGAAAATCGCGTCCGAAGGCCAGCGCGATATGCTCCTCCTTCGGCGTCAAATTATTGGTAGGATCGAAATCCACCCAGCCCGTTTCCGGCGCCCAGACCGAAATCCAGGCGTGAGAGGCGTCCGCGCCCACAAGCTTCGGCTGCCCCTGCGGCGGGCGCGTGAGCAGGTAGCCGCTGACATAGCGCGCGGCAAGGCCGAGCGTGCGCAGGCAGGCGATTTCCATGTGCGCGAAGTCCTGGCAGACGCCGCGTTTGGTGCGCAGCACCTCTTCGACCGGTGTCGCAATATCGGTCGAGCCGCTCTGATAATTGAAGCCGTGATAGATGCGCGAGGTGAGGTCGAGCACTGCCTCAAGCAAAGGGCGCCCCTCCGGGAAACTCGGGCGCGCGAATTTGTAGATATCGCGTGAGGGGGAAATATAGCGCGAAGGGCAAGAATAAAGCACGGCCTCGAAGGTCTCCGCGCCAAGATTTGCCCTGAGCTGAGCCGCCACATCGTTCCAACTCGACGAGTGCGCGGGCTCGAAATCTTGCGGCGCGGCAACATCGACTTGCGCCCGCGAATGGATGACAAGCTCGGTGTGGTCCTGCTCGATGGTGATGATGGAAGCGGGGTTGCCAAAATCGTCGGTCAGATCGGACTTGGATGCGGGAGCTGGATCGATAAGAAGGCTGTGACGGAGCACTGTTTGGTGGGCGTGGGGGCGGGGCTCCAGATGCAACAAATGGTAGGATTGCGACACCGGCGCGGAATAGCGGTAGAACGTGCGATGGCTGATCTCGAAGTTCATAAGTGCCGCCCGAACCGGGTGTAGACGCGCCGCAGCTCGTCTTCGGTGAGGTTGAAATAACGCCGGGTAATGGCTTCGGAGAGTTTCGGCAGGCCCGCAATTAAGTGGTTCAACAGCTCTTGCAATCCGGTCCTCGTGCCGGCCGCGTCAGGACGGGCGAGGTCCGAAACCTTGGCTAGGCGGACGCGAGTCAAAAGATCGAGAATGAGCCGCTGCTCCTCGGTATGCGGGGAATGCTGGGACGCTTGGGGCAGCGCGGCCAGGTGCTCGGAGATCGTGCTGAGCTGGAAGCCGATGCCGCGCGGGTTCGATTCGTCCACCATTAGAAGGTCGAGGATTAGCGACAAGACCGGCGCGAAAAGGTAGCGCTGCCTGAAGGTGATGATGCTGTCAGCGACGTTGAGCACGAAAAACAGCCGCGCGGTTTCCTCGTCCTCGCGCGGAGCCTCGCCGAACAGTACGAGAAGAAGCTCGGCAAGATTGAAAGCGCGCTCGATGCGCCGGCCCATATCCTGGAAGCGCCAGCCGTAATTCCGCGTCATATTTTCAGCGGTAAGCCCGTTCAGCGATGCGAGCGTAACAATTCCTGCATTGAGCCGGTCGAGCATCTTCACGGAATCGGAAACCTCGGCGGGTTGCGGCGAAACGATATTCGAGAACCGCAAAAGCGTTTGCCAGACTTCGAGCGAAAGGCGTTCGCGTACAATGCTTCCAACGCGTAGCATGGCGCTCTTGAGGCCGGGCAAGCTGTAGGTGCGGCCCGGCGCGGTCATGAGCAGCCGCACGGCCTGCTCGATCGCCCGCGCATCGCTTCCTGGACATTGCGATGAGCCCGGCGGCGGGTCCTTGGCGCAGATAAGCTCAAGAGCCTTCGGCCCGCCGTCGCCCGTGCCCGCGGTTCCGGTATCGTCAGCGCGCGTCAGCGCACCTCGCATGAGCCGCATGATCCAATCGGCGCGCTCGCCATAGCGCCCGAGCCAATACAGATTGTCGGCGATGCGGCTTCGCAGCACGGGTCCTGTGCGCAAAACGTCGGCCACCTCGCCAGCCGGCCGCATCAGCGTGATGTGCGGCACGGTTGTCTCCTCCTCGGAGCAGACCCAAACGTCGCGCGAGTGCCCGTCCATCGCGGACATGGCCACGCCGGGCGTGCCGTCGAGCGACATGGCAAGGCCTCCCGGCATCAGCCTGTAATCTCCGTCGACCGCCGACACATAAAGGCGTATGGCAAACGGCCGTGCCTTGAGGCCCTCGGCGGTCCAGGAGGGTGCCGTGGACGAATCGTGCCGCTCTTCCGCGACGTAGTTTTGACCATTAAGCTCAAGCTCGAATTTCAGGGCGTCGAGTTCGCGTCCCGATAGCTTTTCGGGCATGACGCCCTGCTCGGCGCGGCCCGGCCGTCCAGTTCCCTCATGGGCATGGCGAATCACGAAGCGATCCGGATGCTCGAAAACGAAGACGCGCGCGTCTAAATCGCCGAGCCAGCGCCGCTGCGTATCCTCCAAGAAGAGGTCTTGGCTGAGCAGCGCTTTGGCAATTTGCGGAAGCCAGGGTGCGAGCCCGCGGTTCTCAACCACCGCTGTGCCTAGAAAATTGATCAGAAGGCGCGGGTTCTTGCGTAGCGCTTGCACGAGCCCGACCGGGCCTGCAAAGCGGTTGGGATCGAGCTCCAGCGGATCGCAATGAGATCCCTCGACGCAGCGGATCATTAGATCGGCCGGTTTGAGGCCCTCAAGCGTCTTCATATAGACACGGCTTCCAATCACGCGCAGGTCGCCGCCCTCAACGAGCTGAAAGCCAAGATAACGCGAGAGATATGCGTGGCTGAAATAATCCTCGTGGCGGGGTCCTGGCGTAAGCAGCGCGATCAGCGGATCGTCGCGCTCGACCCGGCGCAGAAGTTCAGTTTGCAGCTGTTCGAAATAACGGGCAAGCCTTACGCCGTGGCAGGCGCGGAAGACATCGCCCATGAGCTGTCCGTGAAGCAGCCGGTTCGCGAGTGCGAAGCCCACCCCTGCAGGCGTTTCGGCATGCACGTCGATGATCCGCCAAACCCCGCCTGTGTCGCGCACCAAATCGGCGGCGAAGAAGTTAATCAGATGAGCACCGGGTTTGGGATCGCGGCAGGCATGCAGGAATGCTGGGTCGCTGAAAACGAGCCGCGGCGGCACCTTGCTGGATTTGAGAAGCAACTGGGGGCCGTAAATGTCTTTCGCGATCAGGTCGAAAAGCGCTGCCCGCTGGATGAGGCCGCGTTCGAGATGTGCCCACTCCGCTGCGGATATGACGATCGGGATGAGGTCGATTGCCCAAGGCTGCCGGCTGCCAGGCTCGGCGAAGAGATCGTGCGCGATGCCATTTTCCAGGACGAGGCGGCGCAGGCGCTCCTGACGCTGAGCCTGCTCATCGGGCGAAAGCGCGCCAAAGGCTTCCGAGAATGCTGCCCATTGCGGACTTACGGCTCCATTGGCGCCAACGGCTTCGTCGTAACCGTTCGCCGGGCAACAATATCCGGAAAAGAAATCCTGCGGCAATGAGGGTTCGCTCGCGGTGCTGCTCATTGCCGGTAAGATTCGGCCGGAAGGCTCGATACCATTAACGTCTTCATCCTCCCCGCCTGGAAGCTGGATTCATTTCCCTTATAACTCTAGCATCCCTTATAAGGCTCCGCCAGCGCAGCTAGGCCAGGGCGCTATGCGGCCGGCTCGGACGGCACGCCATAAGCTTGAGCATTACGGCTGAAGTGAGATCGGGTTGCTTCCGCGATCGCCGTGATGCAGCCGCCCAATCTTCAACGAACCTCCGGCGGCGCAGAAACGAATCCAGCGATAGCATCGATTACCCCCGGGGCTAGCGGTAGGCTAGGGTCGCCATAGGCTGCCATATTCTCTGCCCGGTTTGGCGAGGTTACTGTCTTTAACACATGATTGGTATTTGGGAGCAGCACGAGCCTCGCCGACGGTGCGGCCAGTTTCAGCCTTTCCGCATCGGCCACGCTCACCTGAATATCGCGCTCCCCCTGCATGATGAGCACGGGCTTTTTCCAACCCGCAATCAGCCGTGCTGGATCTAGGGCGAACACGCTAATGAGAAAGCCCTGTATTTTTGGGCTGAACAGCGGCAGAAGCGCTGGATGCATGGTAGAAACATCGGCGTGGCGCCCCGCCTCAAGGGCGTCGATTGCGGGCATCGCTTGGCCAAGGACCGGCGCGTTTGCAGGATTTGACTTCAACTGATCCCGCAGAACTTCGCCAAGCGGGCGGCCCGCGGTAGCGATCAGGATTAATCCGCAGATATCGCCGGCGCTCTTATTGGAGGCAAGTGCTACGAGGCCGCCCTCGCTATGGCCGAGAAGCCAAACGCACGGCGCGCCGGTTTTCCTGCGAATAACATCCAGCCAGGCTTGAATGTCAGCCGCATAATCGTCAATCGTGACGGCGTTTGCATCGGCAACCGCTCCAGCGCTGCCGAACATGCCGCGCTTGTCGATCCGGACGGCCGCGATCCCCTTCGATGCAAGGCCCTCAGCCAAAAGCTTGTATGTGGAAGCCTTTACGCCGAGCGGGCTGTTCCCGTCCCTGTCGGTTGGACCTGACCCAGGGATAATAAGGATGACAGGGCCCTTTGAGGTTTCCGGCTGGAGCATAGTACCCCTTAGGGCGCCTACGGGACCCGGAGCTTCGAGGCCCGTTTCAACAGGCGCAGCACTGGCTGGCGCCGCGTAAAGAAGAGCAATGAGTAAGAGAAAGACTACCGGTCCATTCCACATGACTGACTCCTTAACCAGCGTCCTCCCGGCAGATGTTGCACAAGGCGCACATCAAGGGGAGCTGTAAGCTTCGTCGCCCGAAACAAGCGGAAGGTTCGTGAAATGAGTGAAATAAGGTAAGCCGGTGCAGCTATTAGGGGCAGTCGTAGAAAATCTGTCCCTCGACGCTGTGGGCCATACCATCGCTCCCATTCTTCCATCCGACGGTCCATCTCTCAACGCAGGGAAAGGATGCGCGATCCACATACATATATGTAAGCCCGGCGGCTTTAGAGCTTGGCCGATGAAAACCGTGGTGCTCTAACGATGTCACCAAGGACTCCGCGGATATCGGCGCTGGGAATTTTCGCCTTATCCGTGCAGCAAACTCGGCACGGGCATCGACCACACGGCTTGGAAGCTCCTTGCAGATCCGCGGCAGCATCACAGTGCCATAATAATATAAAGCGAAATTGACCGATATCACGGTAATTGCCGCAACTATTGGCGCCGCAACAACAATCCCTCCCACAATCCCCACCGCCTTTGCTAAGCGGCTTGAGTACGGGAGCGAGCTAAGAAGCAAGGCGGCGGCCCTAGAACAGCTTAAGCCCAGGCGGCAGCGGCAGGCCGCCCGTTAGCGCCTGCATCTTATCGGCCATGGCCTGCTCAACCTTCTGCTTTGCGTCGTTATGGGCGGCGACGATGAGGTCCTCCAGAATTTCCGCTTCATCGGGCTTCATGAGGCTTTTATCGATCGACATACGGGCCATCGCACCTTTCCCATTCAAAGCAACCTTGACGAGCCCGCCGCCGGATACGCCCTCGACCTGCATGTTTTCAAGCTCGGCTTGGAATTCGGCTACCTTGGCTTGAAGCTCCTGCGCCTGCTTCATCATGGACATGATGTTCTTCATGAAAGGCTCCTTGTCTTGGCGGCGGTGCGCTAATCCAGCGTGCGCACACTTTTGATTTCGGCATCGGGAAAGTGATGCAGCACGTTTTTAACGGCCGGATGCTTGCGGACGTCCTCGACGGCCTGAGCGGCCTCAGCCCGGCGCCGGACGCCTAGCGGCTCCAGTCCGCGCTCCTCGGAAAGTGAGACGACCCAGCGCTCGCCGGTCCAGCTTTGCATTTTGCGGGACAAATCCTGCGCCAGATTTTGCGGTGTGCCATCTAGGAGGTGCAGCTCTATGAAACCGGGTCTGAATTTCACAAGCTCGGCCTGCTCCTCAAGCGCAATCTTGAGTTTGATGTCCCGGAGCTGCGCCGCCTGTGCAACAATATCCTCAAAGGAGGCGAATTGGGCTGCCGCAGGAACCGCGGCGCCTGCTGTGGTTTGCGCACGGACTGGCGCCGGGGCCGCACCTCCGGCACCGTGGCGCGTATTCTCTTTCCTTTCAGAACGTGCCGCTGGCTTACCCGCGAGATCGCCAACGATGTCGGCAGGGGAGGGAAGCTGTGCCGCGTAGCACATGCGAATGATGAGCATTTCGGCGGCGGAAAACGGCCTCGGCGCGCGCGAGGCTTCGTCTAGCCCCTTTAGCAGCATCTGCCAGGCGATGGCGAGCCTCGGTACCGGAATTGCGCCCGAGAGCTTTTCCGCGCGGGCTTTGTCATCTTGGGAGAAATCCGGCGGATAGACACCAGGCACCGCTTTTAGGCGGCTTAGCGCGTGGATTGCATCGGCGGTGTCGGTGAGGATCATGATCGGGTCGCCGCCCTTATCGTGAAGGGCATTGAGGGCAGAAAGCGCGGCCGCCGCATCGCCTTCGAAAACCCGTTCGAGCAAGTCGAAAATCGCGCCGCGCCCGGACAGACCCAGCATTTCGAGCACTGCCGCAGGCGTGAGGTGGCCTTGGCCAAGCGTCAGGGCTTGATCGAGCAAGGACAAACCGTCGCGCACGGACCCTTCAGCTGCGCGAGCGATCAGCGCGAGCGCGCCATCTTCGGCCGTGTGCCCCTCTTTGTTGAGAATGCCGGCGAAATGAGCCGTCAGCATATCCGCATCGACGCGCCGCAAATCGAAGCGTTGGCAGCGCGACAGGATGGTGACGGGGACTTTGCGGATTTCGGTCGTCGCGAAAATGAACTTGACATGCGGAGGGGGCTCTTCGAGCGTTTTCAGTAGCCCGTTAAACGCGGACTTCGACAGCATGTGAACTTCATCGACGATGAACACACGGTACCGCGCCGATGCCGGCTTGTAGCGCACCGCCTCAATGATTTCGCGGATGTCGTCGATGCCGGTGTTGGAGGCCGCGTCCATTTCGAGCACATCGACGTGCCGGCTTTCCATGATGGCCCGGCAATGAACGCCGAGCTCCTCGATGTCGAGCGTCGGCTTGTCCGGCCCCCCAGGGCGCTCGTAATTCAGCGCCCGGGCAAGAATGCGCGAGGTTGTGGTTTTGCCGACGCCGCGGACGCCGGTCAGCATGTAGGCTTGCGCGATCCGGTCCATCTCGAACGCGTTCTTAAGCGTCCGGACCATGATATCCTGGCCGATGAGATCGGCAAAGGTTTGCGGGCGGTATTTGCGGGCGAGGACGATGTAAGGCTCTCGCGCTTGCGCCTCTAAATCCAGCGATGGTTTCTGCGCGGGTGCCCGCGGCTTATCGCTGGATTTGCTCATGGGCCACGAAAGGCAAGTTCTTTGTCCGGAAACGAAAGCCGCGCCAGCCGCGCGGCGGTGAGAGGCTGGACGTCAACCCGCATCGGGCTCGTTAGGGCTGCTTCCTTCCGGACCTGACCCGGTTGGCGAGAGATACGTCTGCGCCAACCTCCCGTTCCATATATCGCCGGCTGGAAGCCCTCGCGCAAGAGCGGTGTGCGGCTTTCCGCCTGGTTTGTAATCATGCGGCTACTCGGCGGCAATCGAAACCCGGTCTTGCATCCGCTCGCTGTGCGCTGCGAAACTGCTGGATTGTGCGACCTCCCAGGGATCGCGGTATTGCGGCTTATCGGTTCCGGCAAGCAGCTCGCCGGGATTGAGGAATGGGAACAGCTCCGCAAAAGTTACGACCCGGTCTGGGGCGGCGCGATGCATGAAATGGAAGGGACGTAGCTCGCGGGGATGATCGAGGCCGGCAGCGGCGATCAGTTCGGCCAAGGCTTTGACCGTCTCCTTATGATAGGAGGCCACGCGCTGCGATTTATCGGGCACGGCCAAGGCCCGCTGCCGGATTGGGTCTTGGGTTGCGACACCGGTCGGACAGCGATCCGTATGACAGCTTTGCGATTGAATGCAGCCGATAGCGAACATGAAGCCGCGGGCCGCGTTGCACCAATCTGCGCCGAGCGCCATCACACGCGCCATGTCGAAGGCGGACGCGATCTTGCCCGACGCGCCGAGCTTGATCTTGTCGCGCAAATTCACGCCCATGAGCGTGGAATGGACGAAAACCAACCCGTCGCGGAGCGGCATGCCCATATGATCCATAAATTCGAGCGGTGCCGCGCCGGTGCCGCCTTCGGAGCCATCGACGACGATGAAGTCGGGCGTAATGCCCGTCTCTAGCATAGCTTTGACGATGGCCATGAATTCCCAGGCGTGGCCCACGCAGAGTTTGAAACCAACGGGTTTGCCGCCCGACAACTCGCGCAGCTCCGCTATAAGATGTATCATTTCGATGGGCGTGGAAAAAGCCGTGTGCCGGGCCGGCGAAACACAATCGCGGCTCGCTACAACGCCCCGGATGCGCGCAATTTCGCGGGTCACCTTCGCGCCCGGCGGCACGCCGCCATGGCCGGGCTTTGCCCCTTGGCTGAGCTTGATCTCGATCATCTTGATCTGCGGCTTTATAGCGGTCGCGGCGAAACGCTCAGGTGAGAATGTACCGTCCTGGTTGCGGCAGCCGAAATAGCCCGAGCCGATCTCCCAGACGATATCGCCGCCGTTTTCCTCGCGATACGGGCTGAAGCCGCCCTCGCCTGTATCGTGAGCGAAACCGTCCATCTTGGCGCCCTTGTTCAAGGCGCGGATCGCATTTGCCGACAAGGCACCGTAGCTCATCGCCGAAATGTTGAAGACGGAGTCCGAGTAGGCTTTAGTGCAGGCCGGGCCGCCAATCGAAACACGAAAGGGCTCGCGCGCCGGCTCTTTGGGCGCGATTGAATGACGCAGCCATTCGTAGCGCGATCCGTAGACGTCATATTCGGTGCCGAACGGCCGCTTATCGAGCTCGCCTTTCGCCCGCTGATAGACGATGGCGCGTTTGTCGCGAGGAAAAGGCGCGCCGTCCTTGTCGCTTTCGAAGAAGTATTGCCGCATCTCCGGGCGGATGGCCTCCAAGAGAAAACGGAAATGCGCGGCAATCGGGTAGCTGCGAAGGATCGCATGCTTCTTCTGAATAAGATCGCGCAAGCCAACCAGCGCGAGAAATCCGAGAACGGCGAGCGGTACGGCGAGATAACGGCTGAAACCGGGGTCCCAGTAAATCAGCGCGGCAAGCGCGGCCGTGCCGCCAAGCGCAATGGTGAGAGCGATATAGCGGCGAGTAAGGGGGAGAAGGAGCATTCTCATCGGCGCGTTCCCCGGCAGCTTTCGTTGCGCTTCCTTTATAGGAAAGGTTCGATGTCGCTTTTACGAAAGCTCTGGCTGGGGTGCGCGTGCGTGCAGCAGCGTCGGGCGTGCGATCGCGGACCTTGCGATTTTGAAGGGGGCGATAGGAAGTCAGGCCCGCGCTTCTGCCGTTCCACTCTTGCGCTTAGCGCTGTGCCAATGCGCATCGAGGCGCTTGCCGAAAGCCTTCGGCTTTTCCGCATAAAGCCGCCCTCCCTTTGAATCGGCCTCGCTCAACAATTGCGCCTGCTTTTTTTCGATGCACCGGCACAGCATTTTGACGTCGTCCGGGCTACGGAAGACGATCCGGTTTGTGAGAATGATTTCTCGCATGACCGCAAGATCGTTGTGCTGGCCCAGGACGCCCGAAAGACGCCGCGCCTGCGCGACGCGTGCCTTCGCCTCTTTCGGCCATGCATCTTTCAAAAGCAGCATGTGACGCCAGTGCTGCTGCGCGAGCTTTCGCCAACTGTGGATGGCCTCATCGCCGCCGGTCTTGAGCGCGTCCTTCATCGCGTGCCGGCCCTTGCGGTAGGTAGCGCACGCCGAATCGAGCAAGTCGCTCATCTTCGCCCGGCGCAAGTCGAGCTTCGAGAGGGAGTCTTTTGCCTTTTCGAGTTCGCCTAAAACGGCGTCTATTCCGGCTCGGTTGAGCTTTTCTTCGACACGGTCGCGCCGGGCGATGAGAAATGAAGTCAAGTCGGAGAAAGCCCGGGCGTTGCGGCCGGCACCGAATTCTTTCACGAGGTCCTGGGCAGCATCGATGGCGACTTGGGCGTCCCTGCTCGATGCAAGCATGTGCGCGGCTGAGGTTATAAGCTTCCGGCTGGCTTTCAGGTTTTTTCCAGGGGCAGCCGGCTCCACGAGGCCAAGCAGCGCACGCGCCCTTTTGAAGTGCTTGCGCGCGCAATGAATCGCCGTATGGCCGTGATCGGCGTATCTCAGGCGTGCAACAGCGGCGTCGAGCTGATTGGCGGCGATCGCCGGTACAACGGCCTGCAGCGGCATGTTGGCGCTAAGACGATAATGCATTCCGAATATGCCCTCGATCGAATTTGGGGCCACTCAGAATTGTCTTAACCTTAGCTTAAGTCAAGCCCCAAACAATCAGCTTCGAACGTTCACTCGCTTTCGCCTGAAGCGAGCCGCAGCGTGAGGCTGTGGACATGCATGTCGATACTTGAGATATCGGTATTAATAGAGTATGCGTGCAGGATGATGCATTGAGGGATTACACGGGTGTTAACAGGAAGCCAGCTGCGCGCAGCGCGCGCACTTCTTGGCATCGATCAGAGAACGCTTGCCGATCAGGCGGGCGTATCCTTGCCCACGGTTCAACGTATGGAGTCTAGCCCGGGCACCGTCCGGGGTGTCGTAGACACTCTCACAAAAATTGTCGAGGCGCTCGATCGCGCAGGCATCGAGTTGATCGGGGAGGGCGTTCAAAGCAACGGCGGGGGCCGTGGCGTCCGTCTGAAGAGGCCGGCCGCGAGGGCTGCCGAATGATGGAGCGGCCGCTCGATATACTTGCCGTGGCGCTCGCCATTTACGGGGGCGCCGCCCTTTTGAGCGTCATTCTACCCCGGCGCCTGCTCGGGATCGTTTACCCGGCTTGTATCTTGGCTGCCATTCTGGCCTGTGCAGCCGACCTTTCCGTGCTCGCCGGGCATGCGGATTTCAAAGCGCAGCTGCCCGTTGGGCTTCCTTCGGTCGGTCTCAGGTTCCGGCTCGACGCGTTGTCAGCGTTTTTCGGCTTCATCGTCAATCTCGGCATCGCGGCCTCGAGCCTTTACGGCCTGGGGATTGGCAAGGCTGATCTCTCGAAGCGGATCGAGCCCTTTTATCCGGCCTTTTGTGCAGCTATGAACGCCGTGCTTCTGGCGGACGACGCCTTCGGTTTTCTCTTCTTTTGGGAGCTTATGTCTCTCAGCTCCTGGGCGCTCGTCGTCGCACGCCACGAGGACGAGGAGTGCCGCAAGGCTGGATATGTCTATCTTATCATGGCGGCGATGGGTACGGCTGCTCTGCTTTTCGCTTTCGGCGGCATGGCGGGCGCGGCAGGCGGTTACGGCTTCGATGCCATCCGCGCTCATAAGCTCACCCCTGTCATATCCGCTCTGGTTCTTGCGGCCGCCCTTTTCGGGACAGGATCGAAGGCGGGCATCATGCCGCTTCATGCCTGGCTGCCTTTGGCTCATCCCGCTGCACCAAGCCATGTCTCGGCGCTCATGAGCGGTGTCATGACCAAGGTTGCCGTCTACGCGATCATACGCATCGTTTTCGATCTTCTCGCCAATCCGCCGTGGTGGTGGTCGCTGCCCTTCATCATTCTGGGCGCTGCCACGGCAGTGGGCGGCCTTCTTTATGCCGTTCAAGACCGGGATCTGAAACGCGTCCTCGCTTACTCCACTATCGAGAATATCGGCATTATATTCGCCGGCCTTGGCTTAGCGATCGCATTCAAGGCCACGGGCATCGTTGAGGCTGCCGCTGTGGCGATGGCGGCGGCGCTTTTGCATTCGCTGAACCATTCGTGGTTCAAATCGCTGTTGTTTTTGGGCGCTGGCGCGGTGCTTCATGCCACGGGGCGCAGAGACCTCGATGGCTTGGGGGGCCTTATTCAGCGCATGCCGAAAACCTCCTTTTTCTGGCTGATTGGCGCGCTGTCGATTTCCGCGTTGCCGCCGCTCAACGGCTTCGTCTCGGAATGGCTCCTGTTTCAAGCCGTGCTCGCCGGACCAGGATTCCCCGAGCCGATTTTAAGGTTTCTATCGCCAGTGCTGGGCGCGATGCTGGCACTTGCGGCAGGACTTGCAGCAGCTTGCTTCGTGCGTGCATTCGGCACGGTCTTTCTCGGCCGGCCGCGGAGCAAGGACGCGGCCGATGCGCACGAGGTTCCCTTTGTGCAAACCCTTGCTATCGGGCTGCTTGCGGTTCTGTGCGTCCTTGGCGGCCTATTTGGCGGTTTCAGTGCCTATGCGATAGGACCGTTGTTGAAAACGCTCGCCGGGACGGAGCTCACCGGGCTTCTCAATGGGCCGACGAAGCTATCGCTCATCGCCTTCGATCCGGAGCGCAGCATCTACGATGCTCCCACGATCGCGCTGTTCGTAACACTCTCGTCGATCACAACCATGCTATTCGTGCATCTTGTGTCCAACCGCCGTACAAGGCGCGCACCCGCTTGGGACTGTGGCTTTCCCGACGCATCGCCGGCCACGCAATATACGGCGTCGAGTTTCAGCCAGCCGTTACGGCGAGTATATAAAGGCGTCGTCCTGGGCTCGGTTGAGACTCTCGACATGCCGCCTCCGGGCGAGTTGCGGCCTGGGCGTTTTTCCGTGCGCTTCGAGGATTATGCGTGGCGCAATCTCTATGCAGCGCCGGCGGGGGCCCTCCTGGCGGTGGCAACGCGTTTCAACGCATTCCAATTCCTCACGATCCGGCGCTACCTCGTGCTCATGTTCTCTACGCTTATTGCCCTTCTCATCGTAACTGCGGTGTTGATGTGATGGCCTCTCAGATTCAATCGTTCATGGCCCAGGGCGCCCAGATGTTGCTTGTGCTCGCCGTTGCGCCCGCCGCCGCCGGCATCACGCGCAAAGTCAAGGCGCGCATGACACGGCGCCAAGGCCCGCCCGTGATTCAGGTCTACCGTGACCTCCTAAAGCTCATTCGCAAGGAGACGGTCCTTGCCGGCAATGCTTCGTGGTTCTTCCGTTCCTCGCCTTATGTCATATTCGCATTGACTTGGGTAGCCACAGCGCTCGTTCCCACCTTCGCATCGGGACTGATGTTCAACTGGGCTGCGGATGTAGTTGCGCTTGTCGCGCTGATCGGCGCGGCGCGCGTGCTCCTCGCGCTGAATGCGATGGATGTCGGTACGAGCTTCGGCGGGATGGGTTCGTCGCGCGAGATGATGATTGCATCGCTTGCCGAGCCCGCGACGCTGCTTGTGGTGCTGACGACCGCGCTGACTGCCGGTACGACGCGTCTCCCCGAGGTGGCTCAATTCCTCATCAGCGCGCCTCTCGAGATCCGCGTCTCGTTCGCGCTGGCATTCGTCGCCCTCTCCATGGTAGCTCTCGCCGAGAACGCACGCATTCCCGTCGACAACCCCGCCACCCATCTTGAGCTGACTATGGTCCATGAAGCTATGGTGCTCGAATATTCAGGCCGGCACCTCGCCATGATCGAGGCCGCGGGGCATCTTAAACTTGTGCTTTATATTTCGCTGATCATCTGTCTCTTCTTACCCTTCGGCATGGCTCCCTTAGACGGCGAGCCGATCGTTTGGATGATTGGGCTTGGCGCTTACCTCGCAAAAGTCAGTTTTGCCGCAGTGGCTCTGGGTGTTTGGGAGGTGAGCATCGCCAAAATGCGCGTGTTCCGCGTCAGCGAGTTTCTTGGCAGCGCCTTTGTGTTTTCGTTCCTGGCCATCCTTTTGGCCTTCCTTTCGAGGGAGGTGCTGCGATGACCCATGGGTACGACGTCGCGCACTTTCTGGCGGGTGCGATGCTGGTTGCGAGCTTCACGCTCCTCTATCAGGACCGGATTTTTGCGGTGCTGAACACTTTTGCCGCGCAGGCCATGGCGCTAGCCCTCGCCGTGGCCTGGCAGGGATATATCCAGCATCATCCCGATCTTTTCATTACGGCGGCTATGGCCTTCGGGTTGAAAGGCATCGTCATCCCGCTGGCCTTGAATCGCATGGTGGTGCGCCTCGGCATCCACCGCGATGTCGACCAGGCTGTGAATGTGGCAATGGCGATGTTTCTCGGACTCGGGCTTACGAGCTTGGCGCTGCTGCTCGTTTTGAAGGTTACTCCGGGGGCCGCGTCCTTCACGCGCGAAGGCTTGGCGCTTGCGCTTGCGATCATTCTGCTCGGCTTTTTGATGATGATCACGCGGCGCAACGCTGTCACCCAAATCGTCGGCTTCATGTCCATCGAAAACGGACTCATCCTTGCGGCGACGGGTGCGCGCGGAATGCCGCTTGTCGTGGAGGTAAGCGTCGCTTTCTCGGTCTTGATCGCGCTATTCGTTTTTGCGGTCTTCGTCTTCCGCATCCGCGAGCGCTTCGACAGCGTCGACATCGAGTCCCTCGACCGTGTGCGCGGAGCGCGCCGATGAACGAAGCCGTCTATGCGGTTGCCGGCATTCCCGTGATCTCCGCACTCCTGCTGGCTCTCATACCGGGGTACCGGATCTCGGCTATCGGCAATGTTTTCGCCTCCGGGCTCACCTTCACGGCGAGCCTTTCATTCCTGGCGCTACCTCCGATTGTTGAGAATTACGTCATTCTCGATAGCCTCAATACCTTTTTCATCGTTCTCAATACGCTTGTGGGCTTCACGACCTCGGCGTTCAGCGCGAGCTACATCGGTCATGAGATCGAGACCGGCCACCTTACGCCGCTTTTTGTCCGCTTCTACCATGCCCTGTTTCAGGGAATGATGGCGTCCATGAACATAGCCCTTCTCGCCAACAACATCGGCGTCATGTGGGTGGGGCTTGAACTTGCGACGCTGATGACCGTGATCATGGTCGGAATTTACCGGACGCCCAACGCACTCGAAGCCGCATGGAAATACTTCATCCTCGGCATTGTCGGTATTTCGCTTGCGTTTTTCGGTACAATTCTCGTTTATTTAGCGGGCCAAAGCGTTCTAGGCGAAGGGCTGCCCGCAATGACTTGGAGCCGTCTCTTGAGCAGCGCGCCGCAGCTTGACGCCGGTCTTTTGAACCTCGCATTCATCTTCCTGCTTGTGGGCTACGGCACGAAAGTGGGGCTCGCGCCCCTTCATGCGTGGCTGCCGGATGCCCATGCGGAAGGGCCGACACCGATATCGGCAGTGCTCTCCGGCCTTCTGCTGAACGTAGCGCTGTTTGCGCTTCTGCGTTTCAAGATGCTGATCGCGGCCCATCCGGGCGCCCTAAAGCCTGGCCCAATTATGATCGCCATCGGGTTACTCTCCCTTATTTTTGCAGCGTTCATGCTTTATCGGCGCCGCGACATCAAACGCCTTTTCGCCTATTCATCCATCGAGCATATGGGGCTCATTACCTTTGCGTTCGGCATGGGCGGCCCGCTAGCGAATTTTGCCGCACTTTTGCACATGGTCATGCATAGCCTGACGAAATCGGCGATCTTCTTCGCAGTCGGGCACGTCGCGCAGGCGAAAGGCACCCAGCGGCTCGCGGACATTAGGGGCTTGAGCGTGTCGCATCCAGCGCTTGCGGCAGGGCTCGCCCTTGGCGTGATCGCGATTTCGGGCCTGCCGCCCTTCGGTGCTTTCATGAGCGAGTTCCTGATCCTCACCACGACATTCGCGCGCGAGCCGCTGCTTGCGCTTGCGGCCGCTTTCGGATTGCTTGTGGCATTCGGTGCTCTGCTGCTCAGGCTGCAAGGGGTTCTTTTTGGCACCCCGGCTGGAGCGGATCATAAGGTGAACGCGTCGTCGCTGCCCCTGATCGTTCATTTAACGCTTGTACTGGCCGCCGGTCTCTATCTGCCTGCGGCTCTGATCGCCTGGTTTCAGCGTGCCGCGGAGCTACTCGGATGAAGGATTACGGCGAGGCTGACGCGATAGGCGGCGGGATCGCGTTATCGGCCGCGACAGCTGGCCGGACGGCCGGCACAGATGGCTATATCCGCCTCGAAGCCGGCGAAGCGCTTTGGATAGGACTTTGCAAGGGATGTGCGGCCGGCTGGCAGGATCTCAGCGCGCTTTGGTTCGACAATGGCCGCATGCATATGGCTTTGTGGGACGGCCAAGCCCGCCGCGGAGCTATCGTTTCGATTGCGGCGGAAGGCGGCGCCTACCCATCGGCCGGGCTTTATCATCCGCCCGCCTTGCGTCTCGAACGCGCGATGCGCGATCTCTACGGCGTCGAGCCGCGGGGGCTTCCCGACACTCGCGCCTGGCTCGATCACGGCGTCTGGCCCTCAAAGCCCCTCAAGACGCAAAAGGGCTACCAGTTTCTCCCCGTGGAAGGCGAGGGTTTGCATCAAATACCGGTGGGACCGGTCCATGCCGGCATCATCGAGCCTGGACATTTCCGTTTCACGGCAAATGGAGAAACCGTGGCGCGGCTTGAGGAGCGGCTCGGCTATGTGCATAAGGGCGTCGAGCAACTTTGCGCCGACGCCACAATCGCGCGCGCGGGAATGATCGCAGCGCGCATCTCAGGCGACAGCACGGTTGCCTATAGCTTCGCCTTTGCACTTGCCGTGGAAGCCGCTCTTGGCTGGGAGGTGCCGGAGCGCGCGGTTTTCTTGCGCGGTATCATGGCGGAGCTTGAGCGCCTTTCCCATCACGTGGGCGATGTGGGCGCCATCTGCAACGATGCGAGCGTTGTCGCGATCCACGCTTACTGTGCGTTGACCCGCGAGGACATTCTGCGCACGGCCGGTGCCTGCTTCGGGCATCGCATGATGATGGACCGCATCCTTCCCGGCGGCACGGCCTGCGATCTTGGCAGCGAGGGCGCTGGCGCGATCCGCGATATGCTGGACCGTCTGGAGCCATGTTTCGCCCGGGTGGTTAACGCCTACGATCAATCGCCCTCGCTGCAAGACCGCGTCCAGGGGACCGGTGATGTGTGCCCCGAATACGTCCAGCAATTCGCGGCGGGTGGATATGTCGGGCGCGCTTCGGGCCGGCCGTTCGATGCGCGCCGGGCTCGCGCCTACCCGCCTTACGGCCGCGTCGAATTCGAGGTGCCGGGGCGCATGGCGGGCGATGTCGATGCCAGGGTTTGGATCCGCATCGAGGAAGTCGCGCAAAGTGTGCGGATCGTCCGGCAGCTCCTGGATAGGCTGGAGCCGGGCGCGGTCATGGCGCCGCCGCCACCATTCAGAGCGGGCGAAGGCGCGGCGATGGTCGAGGCCTTCCGGGGCGATCTGTTTCTGGCGGTCCGGCTCGGCGGCGAAGGCAAAGTCGCGCATCTTCACGCGCGCGATGCGTCCTGGTTCCAATGGCCGCTTCTCGAAAACGCCATCAAGGACAATATCGTCGCCGATTTCCCGCTCTGCAACAAATCCTTCAACTGCTCCTATTCAGGGCACGATATTTAGGGCCGCCGATGCACGTTCTTTTGATCAGCGCACTGTTAAAAGGCCCCGCCGTAATCCCGGCGCCAGACCCCTGCGCGGAGACGGTGGAGGAGCTTGCCAAGGCGCTCGGCGAGCGCGCGCGCCGCAAGCTCGGCCGCTCGCTTGCTATCCGCGAGGTCGATGCCGGCTCGTGCAACGGCTGCGAGCTTGAAATTCACGCTCTCAACAATCCCGTCTACGATGCCGAGCGCTTCGGGCTTAAATTCGTCGCCTCGCCTCGCCACGCCGACGTGCTGCTGGTCACGGGGCCCGTAACCTGGAACATGCGCGAGGCGCTGGAGCGCACGTATGCGGCGACGCCGGATCCGAAATGGGTGGTGGCGGCCGGCGATTGCGCTGGGACTTGCGGCGTGTTCGCGGGCAGCTATGCCTGCGTTGGCCCGGTCTCGGCGGTGATTCCGGTCGATCTGCACATTCCGGGCTGCCCGCCGCCGCCAATCGAGCTGCTGAAAGGGCTGATCGGGCTTATGGATGCCGCGAGCCGTTAGGGCCAGATATTGCCATATTTTCTAGAAAAGGCTTGGACATATCTGAAGCGCCGATTTGTCACTATTAGAGCAAGTATCGGCTTACCGTTGGCGAATGCCCATTTCATGATTCACCATGACTGTTGAACTCGATTAGATTGCTGCAGCAGGTTGAGCCTCGGTAAAAAGCCATGGATGCACGAGACCGACGAACAATCTCCAGGATTTTGAAGGTAAACCATGCAGGAGAATATGGAGCCATCCGGATCTATCGGGCACAAATATTGGTTGCCAGACACATGTCTCCAGACGTTGTTGCATTTCTTGAGGAAACGCTCAGTCATGAAATCCGCCATTGTGCGCTATTCCGTGCCGCGATGCCTCAGCGAAATGCGCGGCCGTGCCGAATAATGACTTTATGGGGAAACGGTGGATTTGTACTGGGCCTCCTGACGGCACTTCTGGGTGGCCAGGGCATTTGGATCTGCACGGCCGCAGTCGAGGCGGCTGTTCACCGGCACATGAAGGATCAATTGCGGTTTCTTCGTAACAGAGATCCCGAACTTCATGCGCTACTTGTTGCTATTCAGAGCGAGGAGCTGATGCACCTTTCTCAAGCTGAGGAACGAATCCGGACGACGGCTTTATGGTCACGATTGTTGGCCTGGGCCATTGCAAATACGACAGACGGTCTCATCTGGTTGTCGACTTGGGGAGATTCGACGAGGATGGCTAAAGAAATCGCCGCGTCGAGCCAGGCTTCATGATTGTCTGCCTTGCCGCCATCCGTCCGTTCTCATCAAGTGAAGCCAAGCTTATGAAACTATATCGAACTTCTGTTTGGGGTCAGAAGCGTAAGATCAATGCCGCTCACAGGTTGGCCGCCTTGCGGCCGCGGCCGGAATTTCAAACTGAGACGCCACCCAATCTCAGCGCCGAACGGATGAGCCACCGCGGCGCCGGGCGTTAAACTTAGGCTTGCCGTTCGTAGTTTGCTCCCGGCGCAGTGATCGAGAAGCGCTAATGCGTCCAGCTGCCGATGCGGCCGTATTTGAAATTATCGCTGTAGGATTTCTTCGACAGAGCGCGCGGATGAGGCTCGAACACGCGGTACGGAATGCCGTTCTTCTCCGCATACTCGATCGCCTCCTCCCTGGTCTCGAAGAAAAGCTTTACCTGCGACAGCATGTCGTTCGAGCTGGTCCAGCCCATCAGCGGCTCGGGCTCGCGCGGCGTGGCGGGCTCGTAGTCCAAAAGCCACTCTTTCGTCTTCGCCAGGCCCGACTGCATGGCGGTTTTCGCTGGCTTATAGATTCGTGCGATCATGGTGCCCCGGTTCCGGTGGATTGGTTCGGATGCGAATTTGGCGCATCGCTGCGGAAATGACAATCGCAAACCGCGCCGGCACCGGATGGGAGGCTTGTGGCCGTTTCTGCTACAAGCCAAATGAAGTGCCGGCGCATTTTTGGGCCATTTCTTTGCAGCACGATGCGCTTGTTCCTGCCTGCGCCCGCCGATTTGGCAAAGTCAGCAAGGAGGCCCTCGAACATCTCTTTGCAGACAGCGTTCGAGACGTTCCACACCGTGGCTCCGGTGGCGGGCCCGACAAAGCCCCAGACATAAAGCCAATCGCTGATCGTGTACGGACTTGAGGCCGTGGAATTTGGCGAGCCAGCGCGCCACCTTGGGCGCAGCCCAGAGGCCGCCATCATCGGAATGCGTGAGCGGCACCTCGAATTGGACCGCCAAATTGAAGCGCTTACTGAGGTTGGCGGAGCCCCGGCCGGTCCTTGCGCCAATCGTTAAACGCAGACCCGGCCGGAGCTTCTGCGCGAGTTAAAGTCTTAAGATATGCGATGATGTCCGCACGTTGGGTCCGGTCAGGGACGGAAAAAGGCATCGTGGTATCTGGCACCATTGCCGCCGAGTTTTGAAGGAAACGGTCGAGATAGTAATCGTCCCATTTCCACCGGCTCGCTTTCATCCCAGGGGAAAACTTGAAGGTGGTCGAGCCAACCTGGCGCCCGAATATGCCGATCAAATTCGGGCCGAGCCCTTTTTCGCCATCGTCTGTGTGGCAGAGGGTGCATTGTATTCCAAAAAAGGCGCGTCCCCGCGCGGCATCGCCGTCCTCGGCTAGGGATGGGGTGCCTGCGGTCGCAGTGAAAAGCGCAGCGGCAAAGAGTGCCCGGAACCCATTTTCATATATATCCATAATATCGGCCCTCCGGGTGAGAATGACTCAACAAGATAGGCATTGCAAGTTCTGGAAGAGTCAGCGTCCGCGATAACGTGCGATCAGCGATTGAATGCGTCGGCGGGCAGGAGGATAAGGCGGGCGCCGGGCGGGTAGGCGCACCCGAACACCGCGCCCAACAATATCGCCACAAGCGCCTGAAAAACAAACGCCACGCCACCTCATTCGTCGTCGTCATCGCCGGGGCGCATTGCCATGACGGCTGCCCCCATGGCCGCGCTGCCGAAGGTGATGGCGAAACCGGCCGCCAGCAGCAGGATCGGCATGGCCGGAGAGGACGAGTTCCAGATCAGGGTTCGCAAATGCGCGGTGTCGGTCGCGATCAGGGCCGCGAGCAGCGTCCAGCCGCCCGCTATGCCAATCGCGCAGTTGACGAGCAGGAATCGCACGAGCCGCGGCAATGTCCGCCACCAGCGCCGGACGGGCTGCACTATAATCCGCATTCGCTAGCCCTCCCGCCGTTTCGCTTTGCCGCTTCCAAGATGGTGCCGGCGCGTGGAATAGAGCAATATGGTGTTGCGCCGCATCGCGGTTTGCCGGCGTTCGATTGCGTGCAATAAGAGTGGCAACGAGCCGCGTTGACAATGAGCGGCCTGGAGAAAAGCCGCTTTGAACCGCCTCAGCCTCAAGCGTCTGCCGCAAGCCCTGCAATGGCTACTCCTCGCGAGCCTGTCCGCGGCGTTTACCGCGGCGTTGCATTGGGCTGGCATGCCCGCTGCGTTTTTCCTCGGGCCGATGGCGGGCGGCGTCTTCCTCGGCGTGCACGGCGGGACCGTGCGCGTGCCGCCTCTGCCGTTTACAGCCGCACAGGCGATCATGGGATTGTTCATCGCAAGTGCAATCACGCCCGCGATTCTGCGCTCTTTCGTTCAAGACTGGCCGGTGTTCCTCTGCGCTGTTTTCTCGATTCTCGCGGCCGCGAGCCTCCTTGGGTGGACGATGGCCCGCTCGCGCGTGATGCCTGCGACCACCAGCATCTGGGGCTGCTGGCCCGGAGGTGCCGCCGCGATGGTGGTCATGGCGGCCGAGTTCGGAGCGGATGCAAGGCTCGTCGCCTTCATGCAATATTTCCGCGTTGCCTGCGTCGCAGGTCTTGCCTCTGCGGTCGCCGCCTATGTTGCCGCCCATGGCGGAGCCTCTTTGCCCGCAATCCATTGGTTTCCGCCCCTTCGGCATCAGGCCTTGGCCGAAACGCTTTTTATTGCCGCTGCAGGGGCTTTGGCTGGGCGCGTTTTTCGCATTCCGTCGGGGCCGATGCTTCTGACCCTTGCGCTGGGCGCAATCCTGCATGTCTCGGGTGCAGTGGAGTTCGAATTGCCAAAGTGGCTGCTGACCGGCACTTACGCGCTTTTAGGCTGGAATGTCGGGCTCCATTTTACGCCGGCCATTGTCGTGCATGCGTTGCGCGCATTCCCCAAGGTTTTGCTCAATGTAGCGCTGTTGATCGCGTTCTCCGCGAGCGTCGGTTACATCCTGACTTGGACGCTCGGAATCGATGCCTTGACCGCCTATCTCGCAACGAGCCCTGGCGGAATGGACTCCGTCGCCATCATCGCCGCATCGAGCAATGTCGACTTGCCGTTTGTAATGACGCTGCAGACGATCCGCTTTTTGCTTATTGTGACCGCCGGGCCGCCTGTCGCGCGGTTTCTGGCCCGGCAAGTGAAGGACCGTGCCGAACCGGGCTAATTGCCGGTTGGCATGGGAAGGCTGACGCCCTCTTTTGCAAGCTGCTGACGTATCCATTGGAATTTCTCGTATTTCGAGATTTCGATCGGACCGTCATACGCCTCGCTCTGCAACTTCCGCGGCGGGTACCGCACATAAGTTTGCATAAGACTTTTGATTTCATTGCCAATGCTCATCATGACCCAGGTGTGCTCGGTCCAGTTCGTCATGAAGATGTCGTAGCGCTCCTGCGGGTCCTGCCACAGATCGAAAACTTGCGGTACGGTGGCGACGTAGCTGCGGGCGCCCTTCCAGCCCAGATTCGTGTCGACAGCCAAGCCGCCGGTTTGCTGCCCATCGTCGCCGCGCAGGTTGAACACAGCCTTGTAGTTCCCAACGCGAGCCGCTCCGGGCGTCAGTTCGTTCTCGGTGAAGTAGAACCAAGACTTGCGGGCCGGTTTGCCCGTGCCTAGCAGTGCTGGCGTCATGTCGTAGCTATCGAAAATTATGGGCTGGCCCTCGCGGTCCTTCTCCGGCAGCTTCACACCCGCGGCGGCGGCAAAGGTCGCCATGAGGTCGAGGCCGCCGAGAATGTCGTGGTTTTTCGAATTGGGCTTGATCTTGCCTGGCCACGCCGCAATGGCAGGGACGCGGTTGCCGCCTTCGCGGACGGTGCCCTTGGTGCCGCGGAATGGCGTGTAGCCGGCATCGGGATAGACGTCCTGCCAGGCGCCGTTATCGGTCGTGTAGAAAACGAGCGTGTTTTTGTCCAGGCCAAGCGCGCGAAGCTTATCCATGATCCGGCCAATGCGGCTGTCGAGCTCGACGATGGAGTCCGCGAACTTGGTCTTGGACATGGATTTATGCTCGAACTCGGGCGCGGGCAGGTTCGGCTGGTGCGTCTTCATGAAATTGACGTTGATGAAGAAGGGCTTATCGGATTTTACGGCCTCGTCGAGAAATCCGAGCGCCGCCTTCTCGACATAAGCGTCGAGGAAAGGAATGCCCACGACTCCTTGAGCGGGCGTGTCCGTATATTCGCCGTTGACCTTGAAATCCTCCTTCGCAGGCTCGCCGGCGTCGCCCGAAAGCGCGCCCTTTGTCACCCGCTGGAACATCGCCCTGAGTTCGGGGTCCATGTCCGGGAACCATTTAGCATCGCCATAAGTGTAGGCATTGAGATGATAAAGGAAGGCGTATTTCATCTCGTCGTAGCCCTGGGCGTTAGGCAACGCGTAATCCGATTCCCCTAAATGCCACTTGCCGGTGAAGTAGGTCCGGTAGCCGCCTTGCTTCAACACCGACGCCAGCGTCCATTCAGCTGCGGGAAGGCCGCCCCCCTGGCCCTGAAATGCCACAGTGGTCATACCGCTGCGGTTGGGAATGCGTCCGGTCTGCATCGCCGCGCGGCCGGGCGTGCAACTCGGCTGGCCATAGAAAGAAAAGAAGGTCATGCCTTCGCTTGCCAGCCGGTCGAGATTTGGCGTGGGCATGCCGCGGCCTTCGCCGCCGCCATAAGCGCCAAGATCGCCCCAGCCCGTATCGTCGGACACGATCAACAAAATATTAGGCTTGTCCGACTGGGCGTGTGCAAGTGGAGCGCAGGCCGCAAACACTGCAATAAAATTAACGGCGCGTAGCAATTTATACCATTCGTTTCTCACTAGATTACTCCTCTACGGTGCGCTCATGCGTGGCGGAAACGCAGCAAAGGTGCATATTAATACGCCAGAGATGGCTGGTTAATACTTCAGTAAGCACCCAAGCTTGTGCATGGACGCAAGTAAACCGTTCGCAGAAATTATTGTTCCGGTTGAGGACCCCGCCGTATCCGGGATCTTAAAAGGCGCCGGCATTTGCAAAGATCCCGGATAATGCCTCCGGCATTTCCGGGATGACACCGGCGGGTGAACCATTCAACCGGATTGCGTATTACTCACGAGCCAAGACAAAGGATCTTTCATGGATGCGCTGGGCACACTGATCGTCACCGGAGCTTCGCGGGGCATTGGCGCTGCCGTTTCAACCCTCGCAGCCGCGCGGGGTTATGCGGTGGCTGTAAATTATAGCTCGGACGAGGCGGGCGCTGCTGACGTTGCGGCGAGGATATCGAGGGCCGGGGGCAAGGCGTGCGCCATTCAAGGCGACGTGGCCGGCGAAAGCGGCGTTTTTCGCCTGTTCGAAGCCGCGGAGCGGGAGCTTGGCCCCCTATCCGGTCTCGTCAATAACGCCGGTATCACCGGACGCCTCTCGCGGCTTGAGGATATGGAAGCCGGAGACCTGGCGCGCGTGCTTGCGATCAACGTCGCCGGCTCCATGCTTTGCGCGAGGGAAGCCGTGCGCCGCATGTCCACCAAGCGCGGCGGAAAAGGCGGCGCGATCGTTAACATATCTTCGCGCGCTGCGCGGACGGGCGCGCCTGGCGACTTCGTCCATTACGCGGCCAGTAAAGGCGCCATCGATAGCTTTACCATCGGTCTCGCGCGCGAGGTGGCGGCCGAGGGCATCAGGGTCAACGCAGTCGCGCGGGGGCTGATCGAGACCGGCATCCACGCGGCCGCAGGCGATGCGGCGCGCCTCGAGCGGCTGGCACCGTCCATCCCCATGCAGCGCGTGGGAACGGCCGGAGAGGTCGCTCCCGCCGTGCTTTTTCTTTTGTCCGCGGATGCGTCCTATATCACGGGCGCAATTTTACCGGTTGGGGGCGGCCGCTAAGATAACTAGCCCTTGTCGCATTGAAACGAGCCGGGCTGTTTTCCCCACTCGCGCGTGCCCGGATAATGGGTGAAATGGTCCTTGTCGACCCAAACCACGCTTCCATGGCAGCGTGCTCTCGCCTCGCCCTCGTTTGCAAAGCCGGAAGGCGCAGCCGGTTTTGCGGGCGCGCTCGCCTTGGCCTTCTTGCTATCCGGCGCAGCATTTTCGCGGGCCTTCGCCGCATTTTCCGATTTGCTTCCAGGCGTAGACTTCCCGGTGACCTTGGAGGCGCTTTCGGTCTTGCTGCTGGATTGGCTATTCTCGCCGGCATTTTTGGGGCTTTCTGCCGCGGGTGCGTTCGAAGAGGCAGCGGGGCCTTCCGTATTTGCCTCAGGTCCCGTCTGAGCTTGCGCGGCGGTTGCGGCTAATACCAGGACGCTCACGGCTCCGAGCAGCCTTAAGCGTGGCAACATGCTGGTGCACATGTGAATATCTCTCCTAGCTGTTTTCCCTCAGTTGCGTTTATAGCGCGGCCCAGGGCTTGTCTGTCAAATTTTGTTGAACCGGGCCGCGCCTCCACAGCAGCATGCGATTCTTCCAATGGCGTTCAGCCGATATCGAATTTCACACCCTGCGCAAGGGGCAGCGACGTGCCGTAATTTACGGTGTTGGTTGCACGCCGCATGTAAAGTTTCCAGCAATCGGAGCCCGATTCGCGGCCGCCCCCGGTTTCCTTCTCGCCGCCGAATGCACCGCCGATCTCTGCGCCCGACGGGCCGATATTGACGTTGGCGATCCCGCAATCGGAACCCCTGGCCGACATAAAGTGCTCGGCTTCCCTAAGATCGGCGGTGAAAATCGACGAAGACAGACCCTGCGGAACGGCGTTATGAAGCGCGATCGCTTCACCGAGATCGCGATACTTCATGACATAGAGGACCGGGGCGAAGGTCTCCCGTTCCATAGGCCCGGTTTGGCTGGGCATCTCGGCGAGGGCCGGGCTCAAGTAGAAACCGCCCGCAGGAACACCGTCGTTTACGCGCGTCCCGCCTATCACGGTGCCCCCGGCAATTTCGGCCGCGTCGAGGGCTCTTTGCATCGCCTCGAATGCCGCTTCGCCAATGAGCGGGCCAACAAGCGTACCGGCCTCCAGGGGATTGCCAACCTTGACCGAGGCATAGACCCTCTTGAGCCGGGGGATTAAGCGGCCGTAAACATCTTCGTGGACGAAGAGACGCCTAAGCGATGTGCAGCGCTGGCCAGCCGTTCCCATTGCCGCGAAGGCAACCGCGCGCAGCGTCAATTCGAGATCGGCGGAGGGGCAGACAATGGCGCCGTTATTGCCGCCGAGCTCAAGGATCGCGCGAGCGAAGCGCTGCGCTAGCCGGGGCGCCAGAGCGCGTCCCATCGCGGTTGAGCCGGTTGCCGATACGAGGGGCACCCGCGGGTGACCGGCAAGAGTTTCACCAGCTTCACGGCTCCCGGCGGCGACAGCCGACAAATTATCGGGCGCGCTACCGCCATCAGCCCTGAAACGATCGAGCGCGCGCTCGAATAGCGCCTGAGTTGCAAGCGCGCAAAGCGGTGTCTTCTCCGAGGGCTTCCAGACGCAAGCGTTGCCGCAGACAAAAGCGAGCGCGGCGTTCCACGCCCAGACCGCAACAGGAAAATTGAAAGCGGAAATGATCCCGGTCACGCCGAGCGGATGCCACGCCTCCATCATGCGATGGCTCTCACGCTCCGACGCAATCGTCAGCCCATAAAGCTGGCGCGAGAGGCCGGCCGCAAAGCCGCAGATGTCGATCATCTCCTGCACCTCCCCGAGGCCCTCGGATAGGATCTTGCCGGTTTCGAGCGTTACGAGCTCGCCAAGCGCGGATTTATTCGCGCGCAGCTCCTCGCCCAAGAGGCGGACGAGCTCGCCGCGCTTTGGCGCGGGTACTTCGCGCCATTGTAGAAACGCCACGTGTGCCGCCTCGACGAGGGCTTTTATTTCGCCGGCACTCGCGGGGCGAAGCCGGCCGATGACTTGCCCTGAAATTGGACTGGAAACCTCAAGCGTCCCCTGCTTATAGGCTTCGCCCGGTACACCGAAGCCGGTGAGAATTGCCTCAACGCGAGCGGCAAGGTCTTCCGAGCCTGCAATTGCCGTCATGAACTTGGTCCTTATGCTCCTGGGAACCCGCGTAAGCGGCGTGTTTTGATTCCCATCAACGCGAAGCCGTTACCTTTCGTGAGAGTTTAGTATGGGTGGGTTTAATAGGAAGCATATTTGAGCGAAGCACCCGGAGCTGACGAGTGGGGTGGTGGCTTCAATGCCGCTGAAATTGGCCGTTCGCGCGCGCTTCAGGAACGATTCAAGGCAACTTTTTCCAAGATTTTCAGAAATCCGGCCGCCCCGCGCACCGTCGTTATTGTCCCGAGCATCACCTTCGACCGTGAGGTGATGGCAAGAATAACAGGGGCAATCCATTACGAAGAGCGTATGCTCTGCATGCTCCTTTTGCTGCGCTTTCCGCGCGCGCGGGTTGTTTACATCACCAGCACACCGATTGCTGAGCCTATTATCGATTATTATCTTCACCTTTTGTCAGGTATTCCAGGGCAACACGCTCGCAAGCGGCTCGTCTTGCTATCCTGTCACGATAGCTCCAATGTTCCGCTGACTGCGAAAATCCTGGCGAGGCCGCGGCTTATTCAGAAGATCCGCGATGCGATCCCCGATCCCGGCTCCGCGCACTTAAGCTTCTTCACCGTGACGCCGCTTGAGAAAAAACTCGCGCTGAAGCTCGATTTGCCGATTTACGGTTGCGATCCCGCCCTGTCATGCTGGGGATCGAAAAGCGGTTCCCGGAAGATTTTCAGGGAAGCGGGCATCGCGCTCCCCGCAGGTTTCGAAGATTTGAGGGACGCGGGCGACATCGCCGGCGCGCTAGCGGAGCTGAAGCGGATGAAGCCGCAATTGCGGCGCGCGGTGGTGAAGCTCAACGAAGGATTCTCCGGAGAAGGTAACGCCATCTTCGATTTTGCGAGTGCTCCTAAGGGTAGCGGCCTCAACGCTTGGGTCTTAAACAAGCTGCCAAGTCTCCAATTTGAAGCGCACGGCATGGCGTTGGATGCCTACATCGAGAAGTTCCGGTCTATGCAGGGGATCGTGGAGGAGTTTCTTGAAGGGGCATCGAAGCGCTCGCCCTCGGCGCAGTTGCGCGTCGATCCGGCGGGTAGCCTGGAGCCAATATCGACGCACGATCAGGTGCTCGGCGGGCAGAACGCGCAGATCTTTCTCGGCTGCAAGTTCCCTGCCGATGCGGCATACCGGCTCGCAATTCAGGAAGAGGGCCGGTGCGCGGGTGAGATTTTGGCGGCCAAGGGCGTGCTGGGCCGGTTCGGTGTCGATTTCGTCTCGGTCAGGGAGGGAGCGGATTGGCGTCACTACGCAATAGAGATCAATTTGAGGAAGGGTGGCACCACTCACCCCTTCCTCATGTTGCAATTCCTGACCGAAGGACGCTACGAACCGGAAACAGGCCTCTTCCGGGCGCCCTCGGGCAGGGCTTGCTATTATTATGCGTCCGACAATTTGCACTCGGATTGCTACCGCGGCCTCACGCCTTCAGACCTCATAGATATTGCTGCGACGCACGGGCTTCATTTCAATTCGGCAACGCAGGAGGGCGTTGTTTTTCACCTCATTGGCGCACTTTCCGAGTTCGGCAAGCTCGGTATTCTCTCCATCGGCAACACAGAGGAGAAAGCCTACGCATCGTACATGCGGAGTGTAGAAATTCTCGACCGGGAGAGTAAGCTGCCGGGCCTGCCCGGGTGCGCATAGCTCAGCGCTTGCCCCAGCGTGCAGCGTCAGCCTCATCGCTTTCCCGCGGGGCGACCCAATGGCGGCCCTCGGCCGTCTCCTCCGTCTTCCAGAACGGCGCATCCGTCTTGAGATAATCCATCAGGAACCGTGCCGCCTCGAAGGCTGCGTCGCGGTGGGCAGACAGTGCGATGACGAGCACGATGTTGTCGCCGGGCAGGAGTCTGCCGGTACGATGCACAATGAGACTATCGAGAAGGGGCCAGCGCGCGTGTGCCTCCGCCTCGATGCGTGCAAGCTCTTTCTCTGTCATTCCGGGATAATGCTCGAGCGTCATGGCGGTCACCGCGTTAGTTCCGCCTTGATCGCGCACGGTCCCGATGAAAGCGGCAATGGCGCCAGCGTCTGTACGGCCGTTGCGCAATGCGGCAATCTCGGTTCCGATGTCGAAATCTTGGCTCTGAACGCGGATCATGGCTGCTCCCTGCTTGGATCATATAGTACGCTTGCGCGCCGGCGGATACAGGCAGAAGAAGCCCGCGCAAATAATCCAAGCCCATGCGCGGCCCGGCAATTTTTGCGGTAGCGAAAAATTTTATTACAACTTGGGGTTTTAGGCGGAGCCAAAATGGCGCGGCGAGCATTGTCTTGCACGGTTGCTAGGCCGGATTTTCAAGCTGGCGGTTGAGGGGGCCGTAACATTGCAAAGAAGCACGCAGACAGGCGCTGGTTCGTGCGCCGCGCTTTCAAATTTCGCGCGGTTACGGCTCGAGGTTTTCCGCGCCTTTCCCTACCTTTACGAAGGCTCTCCGGAGTATGGGGAGAGCTACCCTCCGATGCTTGCTGGCAGCAAAAAGGTCATTGTTGCCGCTTTGGAGGACGCCGGGCTCTCCCCCTATAGCGGGCGCGGGTCCTGGCAAACATACTTCGGGCTGCGCAAGGTTCACGCGAGACGGCGCAACGAATATTCGGCCTTCTGGCCAGCCAATCAAACGCTCAAGGCCTCGAACTATTCGCCCGCCGGTGCGTTTTGGGAGAAGCGCGGATACCGGGAGGTGCAGGGGATGATCGCTATGTTTTCCTGGAAGGAAATCGATCGAAGCCGCGAAAGCGAGCATCCCGAGCGGTTTTGCGTGCGGGAGCTTGGCTGATGGCGCGCATTGTCCGGGTGGCTGCAGCGCAGTACCCCATCGAGGAGCTGAAATCCTTCGCAGCCTTCGAAGCAAAACTATGCCGTTGGGTGGATGAGGCGGCAAGCGAAGGCGCGCAGCTTCTCGTTTTTCCCGAATACGCAGCGCTTGAGCTCGCACGGCTCGCCGGCCGCCATATCAGCCGCGATTTGCCCGTGTCTCTCGAAGCCCTGCAATATTACCTCGGCCACTATGACGCCGCCTGCGCCGGCGCCGCGAAACGCCTTGGCGTGTTCGTTCTTGCCGGAAGCGCGCCGGTGAAGCTTACAGACGGGCGTTTCGTGAATCGGGCGCGGCTCTTCGCTCCCAACGGAGCGAGCGCCTTTCAGCAAAAGCACATGATGACGCGCTTCGAGGCTGAGGAATGGGGAATCGCACCGGGCAGCGGGCTTTGCGTCTTCGGTACCGGGATCGGGAGGCTTGGGGTTGCGATCTGCTATGACGCCGAGTTTCCACTCATCGCGCGCGCACTGGCAGAAGCCGGGGCGGAAATCCTGCTCGTGCCCTCCTGCACCGATACGCTCACGGGCTACAACAGGGTGAAGGGCGCATGCGCAGCCCGCTCACTCGAAAATCAGATTTATACGATCCAATCGTCAACGGTGGGTGAGGCGGCGTGGTCCGCAGCGCTCGACGTCAATATCGGTGCGGCTGGAGCGTTCGCACCGCCTGAGCGCGGGGTCTCGTCTAGCGGCATCTTGGCGCTAGGCACCATGAATAAGCCTCAGTGGGTGTATGCAGACCTCGACTTGGATGCTCTGGCGGAAATCCGTCAGGCTGGCGAGGTTATGAATGCGCGGGACTGGGATTTGCAGCCGGGAGCAAAAGCGCTGCCGCGTGCCAAGCTTGTGGCACTCTATTAGTTACCCGATAAGGTTCACTCGGTAGGTTGCGCGAAGTAGGCATGTTTGGCGCGGGCACTAGCCCTCGCGGCAGGGCCATGCTAGGTCATTGCCGGAACAGCAAAACAGACTCTCCAAGCGAAACCTCATGCGCACATATCTCGACTTCGAAAAGCCCATCGCCGAATTAGAAAGCAAGATCGAGGAGCTGAGCGCTCTCGGCGAGGGGGAGAGCGCGGTCTCCATCAATGAGGAGATTGTGACGCTTCGCGAGAAGGCGCAGGCGGCTCTGGAGGAGACATACGCGAACCTCGAACCCTGGCAAAAGACGCAAGTTGCAAGGCACCCGGAGCGGCCGCACACCCTCGATTATATCCGCGAAATGATTGTGGATTTCACACCGCTTTGCGGAGACCGCTACTTTGGCGAAGACCGCGCGATCATCGGCGGGCTCGGTCAATTCCACGGCCGGACGGTTATGATACTCGGACATGAGAAGGGCGCCGATACGCAGGGCCGGTTGCGGCATAATTTCGGCATGGCAAAGCCCGAGGGCTATCGCAAGGCGGTCCGTCTCATGCAGATGGCGGACCGGTTCGGCGTGCCTGTCGTCAGTTTCGTTGACACGGCCGGCGCCTATCCGGGCATCGAAGCCGAAGAGCGCGGCCAAGCCGAGGCCATCGCCCGCTCGACGGATTGCTGCCTTTCGCTTACCGTTCCCATGATTGCGGTGATTATTGGCGAAGGCGGCTCTGGCGGTGCGGTCGCCGTGGCTTCTGCGAACCGGGTACTGATGCTAGAGCACGCGATCTACAGCGTGATTTCGCCCGAGGGCGCGGCCTCGATACTGTGGCACGATAGCACCAAAGCCCGCGATGCAGCGACAGGCATGAAGATTACGGCGCAAGATCTGCTTCAGCTCGGCGTCATCGATGGTATCATCGCCGAGCCGGTGGGGGGCGCGCACAGGGATCCGGAAACTGCCATCCAAAGAGTCGGCGAAGCGCTTGAGCTTGCGCTACTCGATTTCGATGGCATTGAAGGTCTGGACATACGCAGGCAAAGACAGGAAAAGTTTCTGGCGATCGGAAAATCGCTTCCCGCTTACAGATAGTTTAATCCAGCTCAAGCTGGCGGTCCTATTTTGGCCCTATTAAACCGGCGAAGTTGGCGCCGTGGGGCTGGGCGAATCAGGAGCTTACAACTTAGGAATGCGGTTCTTAAGATCTGCACCCCGAATGCAACGGGACCTTAACGGAAACCATCGATCCTCTCGTGCCAGTGCAAGAGGGCACGGGGTGAAATCGATGGGACTCGTTTTGCGTTTCGCGCTGCTGGCGCCGTTCCTCCTCGGCTTGGGGGGGTGCTTTAGCTTTCTAGGTTTTGGCGGCGGCGGCGGCACCGTTGACTCGACGCCGCCGGCAGAACGGCAGCTGCCAGCTTCGACGCAGGCGCTTCTCGCTATTAAAGGCATGAAGCAGGAGTCGCCGATCTTCGTTCGCATATTCAAAGAAGAGTCGGAGTTCGAGGTCTGGAAGTTCAAAGATGGCCGGTTCCAACATTTCCGGACGTATCCGATCTGTGCTTGGTCCGGGGCGCTTGGCCCAAAGGTGCAACAGGGCGACCGGCAGGCTCCGGAGGGTTTCTACACGGTTAGCCGCGGGCAGTTGAACCCGCACAGTCTTTATCACCTCGCATTCAACATAGGCTTCCCGAACGCCTACGATCTGTCCAATGGGCATTCAGGCTCGGCACTCATGGTTCACGGCAACTGCAAGTCCGCCGGATGCTACGCGATGACCGACGCGTATATCGAAGAGATCTACATCTTAGCCCGCGAAGCCTTCAACGCAGGGCAAACGAAGTTTCACGTCCAGGCGCTTCCCTTCCACATGACAGCGGAGAATATGCAACGGCACCGGGATAGCCCCTGGTATCCGTTCTGGGTCAAGCTCAAGGAAGGACACGATGCATTCGAGGCAACCGGCAAACCGCCGATTGTCAAGGTCTGCTCGAAGCAGTATCTGGTCAACGTCCGCTTCCCTGGACAGGTTTCCGACCCGGCGCCCGACGCGCCTTGCCCGGTCTACGCGAAGGTGGATCCCGCTGCCATGCCAGGGATCGATGGAGTACCGGCCACTGTTTTGGCTAGTCTGAACAAGCCGGAACCCGCGCCGGCTTCGCCTTCTTCAGCCCCGGTGATAATGGCGGCCAGCTTTCAGCCGGCGGCCGATAAAGCGCAAGGCGCGGCGGCACCGCTCGTGGATATGTCCGCGTCCGCCGTTATTATGCGCGCGGCGCAGAAGCCTGCAAGCTTGATCGCAAGCTCGCAGACTCCGAAGCCGCCTGCCACGCCGGTCTATTCGGCTCCTGACCCACAGCCCGGAGGGCAAGTCCAAACTGCGCAATCCCACCCTGTGGCAGGGAGCGCAGCGCAGCCTGTGAGCTTTCAGATTGGCTCTGCTTACGCTGCCCCTCAAACTGGGGGCGGGCCCGTTACGGGAGCGAACGGCGGGGCAACATACGACCTGGATCCCAATGCGCTGCAAACGCTTAACCGCTCTGGAAAAGGCGGCAAGCTAGCCACTCAGTCAGCAGGCGATACGTTATCCGTCGGCGGGGGCCAGGCGTCTGGAATGCAATAAGGCCGGGCCACTAAGCCCGGCTGCCTTCTTACATCAAACGCGCTCCGCGTGGCGAGCGGGCAACTCCGAACTTAGCTTCGGGTACGGCAGCGATTCCGAACGGGAGTTCAAGCTGCATAGGGGCTTGCGCGGCGGGGGCAACTTGCCGGAGAAAGTTGTTACCTGCTCTCTTTATCGAGAAACATCCGCCGGTTTGGGCTATCTTGCGGGTGAATGAGGGAACTGCGGTATCGGAAACTGTGCCCGCACGAATCGCCTTCGTCCTTGCGTCCAGCAGCACCGCATTGACGATGGAACCAAGCTGCCGCCATTGATTATCTTCACTCACGGTCCACTCCATTATTTACTAACTGCCGCCGAGGCCATAAGCTCGGCTTCGAGGTTGAGCATCGAGTGATTCGGTGGCTCAATTGCGACACCGCAAGAAGATTTTGCATGAAATCTCAAAAAAATGTAAGTCCATAAGCCTTTCCCGTTGCTAGTTATCTACGGTTCTATCGGCGGAGTGACCCTTTGCGGTACTATGAGCATCGTTCCCAGAAGGCAAGTTGGGCTTATCGCGTTGCAATTCTTAGCGTTCTGGTCTTCGCCGGGGCCTTCGTTTGGCACCGGTTTTTCGGCCTTCCCACACCCCTCGCGTTGAAGATTTTCGGGGGCGCAGTAGCGGTCGCGGTTATCAGCCTTGCGCTTGCGGCCGCGGCACTTGTGAACATCTGGAACGAGGGCAGCACCGGTGCGGGCCGCGCATCCTTTGCGATGTTTCTCAGCCTGCTCCTGCTTGCCGTTCCGCTGTGGTCTCTGCCCGATCTCTTGAACTTGCCGCGGCTCTACGATGTGACAACGGATACGGCCAGTCCGCCGGCCTTCGACAGGATCGCAAAAATCCGGCAGGGCCAAGCCAACGCGGTACATTATGAGGCGTCGTTCGGCCCGCTTCAGAAGGCGGCCTATCCCGACATCAAACCGCTCGTGGTTGCGCGGCCGATCACAGACGTTTATTCGGCGGTTCGCGAGACCATTAAGGGGCTGAACTGGAAAGTTATCGACGAGCGGCCGCCCGGGAGCGCCAAAACGGGCTATATCGAGGCCATCGATCGCACTTGGATATTTGGGTACACGGACGATGTAGCCATCCGCATTACGGGGTCGCCAAAAGCGGCAAAGATCGATATCCGATCGTCATCGAGGTTTGGGCAGCACGATCTAGGCAGAAATGCGCAACGCATCCGGCGTTTCATGACCGAGGTTAAAGCACGGCTTGCCGAAATTGAGCGTGGCGAACGGATGGAGCGTCTTGTCGCCTCTCGAGAGGCAGCAGAAAAGGAGCAATCCAAACGCCGGCGGGGCGCGCGCAAGCAGGATCAGGACGACGACAACTAAGCGTTTGCGCTACCGGGCTTGCTGGCTTAGAAAAGCGCGCCGCATCGGCTTTAGTGCGAAAAGCGCGAGAAGGCCAGTAAGGATTTCCATCCCAATCACGAGGCCAAAAACCGGTATCCAGCTTCCTGTTGCCTCGAAAAGTTTTGCAGCGACGGGCGCACCGAGGATTGAGCCAGCCCCCTGCGCAACATAAAGAAAGCCATAGTTTGCGGTGGCGCTGCGCGTACCGAACGTGTCGGTTAGCGTGGACGGAAAGAGGGAGATGATCTCGCCCCAGCCGAAGAACACGAGCCCCGTAGACATGGCCCCTCCTTTGAGCAGCAGTACCACTCTTTGGGAGGCAAGCATCGTGCCAGATTTGGATGCTAAGAAGAGGTCGGCTCCGGCGCTCCTGCCGCGGGCGTCGATTGCGCTGGGCGGCGCAGCCGGTCTAGCCAGAGATAGATCACCGGTGTGGTGTAGATCGTGAAAAGCTGGGAGACAGCGAGGCCGCCGAAAACGGTGAAGCCGAGGGGCGTGCGGAGCTCCGATCCAGGACCTGAAGCAAGAATCAAAGGCAGCGCGCCGAACATGGCGGCGAGCGTCGTCATGAGGATCGGCCGGAAGCGCTCCATGCAAGCCTGGTGGATGGCATCTTCGCTGGAAAGGCCGCGCACGCGCTCGGCCTCAAGTGCGAAGTCGACGAGCATGATGCCGTTCTTTTTCACAATACCGATGAGAAGGATGATGCCGATCAGCGCGATGATGGAGAGCTGCTGGTTTGTTATCAAAAGCGTGAGCAGCGCGCCGAAACCTGCTGAGGGCAGCGTGGAAAGGATCGTGAGCGGATGGACCAAGTCCTCATAGAGAATGCCGAGCACGAGATAGACGGCGATGAGGGCTGTGAGGATCAGAAGAGCGGTAGAGGACTGCTGTTGCTGCAGAGCGAGCGTCTCGCCGGCTAGCTCCACATGGACGGATTCGGGTACGTGAAGATCGTGCCGGATTTGCAGGATTTGCGGCAGCACTTGGCCGATGGTGACGTTCTGGGTGGTGTTGAAACTGATCGTAACCGCAGGAAACTGACCGGTGTGCGCCACTGTGAGGGGGACACCGGTAAGGCTTAGCGTTGTGACAGCCGAGAGCGGAACCTGCTGGCCGGTGCGCCCATTGATGAAGATGCGATCGAGGCCCTCCAAGCCTCTTTGCACGTCGAGGCTGGCTTCGAGGACGACGTTGTACTGATTGCGGAAATCGTAAATGGTCGAAACCGCGCGCTGCGAGTAGGCATCGTTCAGCGCGTTGTCGATATCTTTCACTGCGATGCCGTATTTGGCCGCTTTGATACGGTCGATCGTGAGCGTGGCTTGCGGTCCGCCGGCCTCGCGGTCCGAATTGACGTCCACAACGCCCGGTACGCGCTTGACGCGAGCCTGGATCTTCGGAAGCCACTCGATGAGATCCTTGAGCTCGGGGCTCCATAGGGTGACTTGATATTGCGACCTCGATTGCCGCGCTCCGAACTGAAGCTCCGAGCCCGGAAACATGGTGACTTCCACGCCTTTGAGGGCAGAAAATTTGCGGCGGAGCCTGGCAATGACGGCAAGCGCCGGCGTCTTGCGTTCGGGCGATGGCTTCAACGCCATGTAGAACCGGGCCTGATTGCTGGCTCCAAAGCCGCTCGTGCCCCCGATCGAGACGGCAACGCCGTCCACGTCGGGATCTCCGGCGATGATAGCGTTTATGTCCTTCTGAAGATTCTCAAGCGCATCGAAGGAAATTTCGGGAGCCGCCCGTGCGACCCCGATGACGAGACCCGTGTCTCCTTGCGGCACGAGAGCGCCGGGAAGCACTCTGAAGAGCAAAACGGTCATGGCTATGGAGGTCAGCGTAATGGCCACCATCAAATAGCGATGGTGAAGACCGAATACCAAGGACCGTTCGTAACGCCTAAGCAATGCCTCGAAGAACGGTTCGATGCGTCGATCGAGCCAGGTTTCGCGCGGTTGCGGAAGCCGGCGGATAAGCCTGCCGCAAATCATGGGCGTGAGCGTCAAGGATATAACGGCGGAGATCAAGATGGCGTAGGTGAGGGTCCAGGCGAATTCCCGGAAAAGCTTGCCAATGACACCGCCCATAAAGAGAAGCGGGATAAAGGCGGCGACGAGCGAAATGCTGATGGAGATGATGGTGAAGCCTATCTGCCGCGAGCCTTCCAATGCGGCTTGAAGCGGTTTCAGCCCAGCCTCCATGTTCCGGTAACAGTTCTCGATGGTCACGATGGCGTCATCGACCACGAAGCCCACCGAAATGGTGAGCGCCAGCAGCGACATGTTGTCGAGGCTATATCCCGAAACCCACATCAAGCCGACGGTGCCCGCGAGCGAAAGCGGTACGGCAACGCCCGCCGCAAGCGTAGGTACACCCCGGCGCAGGAAAACGAGCACCACGGCCATCACCAGCAGGATGCTTGCGATCAAAGTTTTTTGGATGTCGAAAATGCTTTGGCGGATCGTTTTGGTCCTATCGTTAAAGACCTTAAGCGTAACGTCGGCGGGCAGCAGACGGTGCAGCTCGGGCAGGAGCTTGTAGATGTTATCCACGGTCTTGATAACGTTCGCATCCGAAGTCTTGAAAATAATGAAAATGACAGCGGGAGATTTGTTGTAATAACCGGCTGCGAGCCGGTTGCTGGTGCCAGTCGAAACTTTTGCCACATCGCCAATGCGGACGACGTCGCCGCCCTTAACTTTCACGACGAGCGCCGCGTAATCGGCTGGCTTTTCGATTTGGCCATTGACCGTTACCAGGGTGGACTTATCGGGGCCGTCCATATTTCCGATAGGCACGAGCGAATTGGCTTGCGTGATCGCGGTTCTGACGTCTTCCAGGCCAAGGCTGCGCGTTTGCAGCTCGGCTGGGTCGGCCACCACGCGGACGGCGGGGGTTTGCGCACCGCCGAGCAGGACCTCGGCCACGCCGTCGACTTGGCTGATGCGCGTGTTTACGATCAGGTCGCCAAGATCGTAAAGGTCGGTCGCCCGCCGGTTGGGTGAGGTCATCACCATAATCATGATAGGCGATCCGGCGGTGTTCGACTTCCTGATCGTCGGACGGCGGGTTAGCGTCGTTGGCAGGTCTGCTTGCGCGGCATTGATCGCGGCCTGCACGTCTCGCGCCGCGTCGTCGGCGTTACGCGATAGATCGAATTGCACCTGGATGCTGGTCGAGCCGATTTGGCTTGTCGATGTCAGCTCGTTGACGCCCGCGATTTCTCCGATGCGGCGCTCCAGAGGGGCCGCGATGGTGGCGGCTACCGTTTCGGGATCGGCACCGGGCAGCGAGGCGCTCACGCGCACGGCGGGCTGGTCCACATTCGGCAGGCTGGAGACGGGCAGGTTAAAGTAGGCGATAACGCCGGCAAGGAAGAGGCCCAGCGACAGGAGCGTCGTTCCGATTGGCCGCCGGATGAAGGGTGCAGAGGGGTTCATTGGGGCACCATCATCGGCGCCCTGGCCCGCGGGGGTGCGTGCGCAGCGCAGCATACAATGCTGCGCTGCCGCGTCATGTCATGCCGCATCGCACACGGGACGCCCGTTGCCCTTCTCATCCGGCTCCTCCGGCTTCGGTGGAGGGCTCGCTCGATGGTTCCTCTGTCACGCCGAAGAGGCTTTCGACGCGGCTTTTTAGGCCCTCCATCGCGAGGTAGATGACCGGCGTGGTGTAGAGCGTAAGGAGCTGGCTTAAGAGCAGCCCCCCGATGATGGTGACGCCAAGCGGAATGCGGAGCTCCGAGCCTGGGCCGTGACCGAGTACCAGCGGCAGCGCGCCAAGGAGCGCCGCGACGGTCGTCATCATGATTGGCCGGAAGCGCAAGAGGCAAGCTTCCCGGATCGCGTCGAGAGGAGCCATACCGCGGTGCCGCTGGGCGTCGATGGCGAAGTCGATCATGATGATGGCGTTCTTCTTCACGATGCCCATGAGAAGAACGACGCCAATCAGGGCGATGAAGGAGAACTCCATCCCAAAAAATTCGAGCGCCAGCAGCGCGCCGATCCCAGCGGAAGGAAGCGTGGTCAGGATTGTGAAGGGATGGATGAAGCTTTCATAAAGGACGCCAAGAATAATGTAGATGGTAACGACGGCGGCGAGGATCAAAAGCGGCTGGCTTTTCAGCGACGCGTTGAACTCGGCTGCCGCACCCGTGTAGCTCCCCACGATGGAGCTTGGGATACCCACGCGGGCGCTTGCCTCGGCTACCGCTTTCACTGCCGCATCGAGGGAAACGCCTGGACCGACATCGAAGCTGATGGTCGCCGCCGGATATTGCTGCACATGGTTGACCGAAAGGGGCGCGATGGTGCGCTGGAGTGTGGCAAAGGCAGAGAATGGAACTTGCGAGCCGCGTCCTTGGCCGACCACCGGAACCGCGCTGATCGCCGAGCTTGTCGCCCCCCCGCTACTGCTGCTGGCAAGACCGGTGGTCGAGTTTCCGCTTGTCGAGTTGCTGATGGCGTTGCCTGGAACGAAAATTGAGCCGAGTGCCGCTATGTCGGTTTGATATTTGGGGTCGACCTCAAGCACCACGCGATATTGGTTCGACTGACCGTAAATCGTCGAAACTTGGCGCTGTCCGAACGCGTCGTATAGCGTATCGTTGAGAGCCTGCATGGTCACGCCGAGCCGTCCGGCGATAACGCGGTCGGTCCAGATCATGACCGCGTTGCCGTCTTCTTGGATGTCGGACGAGACATGGCTTAGGCGGCTGTCTTGCTTGAGCTCGTTGGTCAGCTTCTTTGCCCAGTCCGAGAAACCCGCGCGGTCGAGGCCTACAAGCACATACTGGTATTGGGTGTGGCTCGGGCTGGTGCCGATCTGGATATCCTGGACGATCTGGAAGGTTGTGTAGATGCCGGGAATTTCCCGCGCTGCCTGGGTCAGGCGTTGCATAATTTCGGTCGCAGTCGCCTGCCTGTCGTTCTTGGGCTTCAAGGTAAGCGCAAAGTGAGCCACGTTCGGTGTGGCGTTTGTCGTCCCAACGCCAACCACGGAAACCGAGCCCAGTACGTCCGGGTCTTTGCGGATCACATCCTCGACCCGTTTTTGCAGGGCATTCATGCGCTCGAACGACACGTCGGGTGCCGTCTCGGTATCGGCCGTGAGAAAGCCGGTATCCTGATCCGGCAGAAAGCCTTTCGGGATGGCGAGATAAAGCGTGATCGTGAAGACGAGGGTGAGGGCGGCCACGATCAGGGTGAGAAACCGGAAGCGCAGCACAACATCGAGTGTGACACGGTAAAAGACATAAAGCGCGTTGAGCGGAGCCTCGGTCAGCCGGGCGTACCAGGGCGCCTTTTCGCCATGGCGTGGCGCGCGGAGCAATCGCGCGCTCATCATGGGGGTGAGCGTCAGCGCGATGACCATCGAGGTCAAGACGGCAATCGTCAGCGTCAGTGCGAATTCGTGAAAAAGCCGGCCCACGATGCCGGTCATGAAGAGCAGAGGGATGAACACCGCGATGAGCGAGACGGTCAGCGACACAATGGTGAAGCCGATCTCACCCGCGCCTTTGTAGGCCGCTTCCATCGGCCTGTCGCCGGCCTCGATATGGCGCATGATGTTTTCGATCATCACGATCGCGTCGTCGACAACGAAGCCGGTTGCGATGGTGAGCGCCATGAGCGACAGATTGTCGAGGCTGAACCCGGCGAAATACATGATGCCGAACGAGGCGATAAGCGAAAGCGGAAGCGTGACGCCCGCGACGATCGTTGCGCTTAAGGTGCGCAGGAATAGGAGCACCACCAGCACGACCAAGATCACGCTCAGCACGAGCGTGAATTGCACCTCGGCGACAGAGGCCCGGATCGTGCCGGTGCGGTCTGCGGCTACCTCAACCTTGACGCCTGCAGGCAAAGCGGCGGAAAGGCGCGGCAGGATCTTCTGCAAGCGGTCGACGGTGCCGACGATATTGGCGCCGGGCTGGCGTTGCACATCGATGACGACAGCGGGAACGCCATTATAGCGTGCTGCGACCTTATTATTCTCAAGGCCCGCAATGATGGTGGCAACATCCCGGAGCAGGACGGGCGCGCCATTACTATAGGCAACGACCACCTCCTCGTAGGCCTTCGCCGTTTCGAGCTGATCGTTGGCGCCGATCAAGAACGCTTTCTCCGGCCCGCTTAAGAGGCCCTTCGAGCCGGTCACATTGGCGTTGGCGATGGCGGCGCGAACCGTTTCCAGCGCAAGGCCGTAGGACGAAAGCTGTGTGGGATTGGCCTGTATGCGCACCGCGGGGCGGATATTGCCTTGCACGGTTACCCGGCCAACACCTGTCACCTGGCTGAGCCGCTGGCTCAAAAACGTGTCGGCAAGGTCGCTCAGCCGTTCCATCGATAATCCGGTGGACGTGAGCGCTATGGTCAGGACCGGCGGATCGGATGGATTGACCTTGGCGTAGGTTGGCGGATAGGGCAAGTTTTGTGGGAGTTGTCCGCCCGCCACGCTGATTGCGGACTGAACGTCTTGTCCCGCGGCGTTGATATCGCGATCGAGGCTGAACTGCAGCGTAATTTGGCTGAGCCCCTGCGAGCTCGCGGAGCTCATGTTTTCGAGCGAGGGGATTTGGCCGAGCTGCCGTTCGAGCGGCGCGGTAATGAGCCGTGCCATGGTATCGGCATTGGCGCCCGGCAGCTGCGTCGTCACCTGGATGACCGGGAAATCCACCTGAGGCAGCGACGAGATGGGCAGAAAGTTGTAAGCGAGCGCGGCACTGAGCAAAACCGCCACCGCGAGAAGCGAGGTGGCAATCGGGCGCGCAATGAAGGGCGCTGAGATGCTCATGGTTTTGCAGAACCCTGGCCCGCGGGCGCTGCTTCTGCAACTCCGGCTTGCTCACTGCCGGCCTGGCTCTGCTTCTTGCGATGGCGGTGCTCCCCGTTTGGAGCGGCGCCCTCGCCCGAAGCGGCGGTTTCTTGATGGCGGGGCTTGCGCTGCTCGCCGCCGGCACTTTCGGCAGGCGCTGTGGTCTGCGGCCCTTCGGCCGCCGGTCCGGCTGCCGCGGAAGTGTCCACCTTGATCTTCGAGCCGTCCTGAAGGCTAGCGAAGCCCCCGGTAACGATCAAATCTCCCGGAGCTACGCCGCTGGCAAGCACTGTCTCGCGCTCACCCTCTTGCACGACGGTGACGGGCGCTATTTTTGCGGTGTTTTCGGGCGTGACAAGATAAACATAGCTGCTGCTTGCGCCCTGCTGCACGGCAACTGAGGGAACGACCATGGCGTTCGGGAGTATCTTGAGCTTCAGTTTCACGTTGACGAACTGGCCGGGCCACAAGCGGTTTTGCTCGTTCGGAAATGTGCCCTTTATTTTGTACGTCCCAGTCGTCTGGTCTATTTGGTTGTCGATGACGAGGAGTTTACCCTCACCGATTACTTTGTTGCCGGTAACGGCTTGAAGTTGAACCGGCGCCTGGGCTGAAGCGTCGAGGACATCGCCCACGGTGTTCTCGGGAAGCGTGAAGACAACGGCAATCGGTCTAAGCTGGGTAATGATAACGATACCGGTTGCATCGCCCGAGGTGACGAGATTTCCTTTGTCGACAAGACGGATGCCCGTTCTTCCAGTCAGAGGTGCCTTGATCGTCGCCCATTGCAGGTTGGCCCGGGCATTATCGATCAAGGCTTGATCGAGGTTCACCTGGGCTACGTCTTGAAGAGTGGTCCATTTTGCCGTGTCGGCCTGCTGCTGCGTGGCAGCATTGGTCTTGACAAGGTCCGCATATCTTTTCTCGTCGAGGCGTGCGTTGGCGAGGAGCGCTTCGTCCTTTGCTTTCTGGGCGACGGCCTGATCGTAAGCCGCCTGATACAGCGCAGGATCTATTATGGCGAGCACGTCGCCTTCCTTGACCTCCTGGCCTTCGGTGTAAGGCACATCGATGAGGCGCCCGCTGACCTGGGTACGAACAGTCGCAGTATTGAAGGCTTGAACCGTACCGACGCCGTTCAGATAAACGGGCACGTTGGCGGTACGGACCTTCTCGGCAACCACGGGGACAATCTGCTCTCCGCGCCGGTGACCTCCGCCGCCGCCGCCCCCTTGCCGGCTGCCCGTAGCGGAACCTTGAGTCGAGTCTGTGGCCGCCGGGGGAAGGATTTGGTCTTTGTAGATGTAGGCAACCAACCCGGCTGTAAGCAGTACGAAAATCAGATAGGGCGTTAGCCGTTTCATGGAGCCTTTGCTTTCACTTCTATCACTGACGCAACTTCCGCGATGCCTGCGCCTTCGGGCTTATACCATCCTCCGCCAAGGGCTTGGTAGAGGGAAACTGCATCCTGAAGGCGGGCTTGCCTGATCAGAGCATAGTTGATTTCGGCCGCGAAGAGGGTTTGTTCAACTTGAAGGAGCGTTGTCACGTCGATGATGCCGCCCTTCAACTGCTGCTCGGACAGTTCGAAGGCACGCCTTGCGGATAAGACGGCCTCGTGCTGCAATCGTTCTTGTTCGGCGTCTTTCTTATAGGCGATCAACGTGCTTTCGACGTTTTGAAAAGCCGAGACAACCGTTTTTCTATAATTCTGCAGGTCTGCCCCGAAGGTGGCCTTGTTGAGGTCAAGAGTGGCCTGCAAGCCGTACTCGTTCGTTATCGGCTGGGTTATGCCTACAGCCATGTTGTAAAAGGCATTTTGCGGCTGAAAGAGCGAAGCCAGAGCCGCGCTTTGCAAACCGCCCTGGCCGGTGAGCTGGATAGCTGGAAACATCGCTGCCCGTGCCGACGAAACGTCGAATTTGTCAGCCGCGAGTTGAGCTTCAACCACTGCTATGTCGGGCCGGCGGCACAGGAGATCGGAGGGCAGGCCAGATGGTATGACGGGCACCGTCACCGAGAACAGTTTCTCCGCCTTGTAGCTGAAGAACTCCGGCGCCTGGCCCACTAGCACGGCCAATGCATATTTATACTGCGCGAGGTTGCGTTCGAGCGGCGGAACGGTCACGGCGATGTTGGCGACGAGCGTCTCCTGCTGCGCGACATCGAGGCCGCTAGCCGTGCCCTGCTTGAAGCGGTCTTGGATGGCTTTGAGGATCCGCTTGGCGGCTGCCAAGTTTCTCTTCGCGATATCGATCTGCTCTTGTGTGCCGATCGCCTCGAAATAGGTTGTGGCGATGCTCGCGTCGGTCGTGATGGTGACGAGCGAGGCGTTGAAACTCGCGTTCCACTCGTTCGCCTTCGCGGCGTAGAGCAGCGAGCGGTATTGGCCCCAAATGTCGAGCGTGTAGGTCCCGGTTAGCGACGCTGTGACCGTTGTCGTCCTTATTGGCACCCCATGGGCATGGACGAGGCTCTGACTTGCGCCGGTTCCAGAGGTGTCGATGACCGGGATAAGCTGCTGGGTCGCAACCCGGACCTGAGCCTCCGCCTCCTGTATCTTGGCGATCGCGGCGCCGACGTCGAAATTGAAGCCGCGGCCGAGAGCGACGAGCTCGGTGAGATACTTGGATTTAAAGGCGGCAAAATCGTAGGGCGTGGCGGTCGACGCTGCCTTCCCCTTTTGGTTGACGTAGAAATTTGCAACTTCGATCTCAGGCGTGGGCACATGGGGATCGAGGATGGTGCAGCCCGCCAAGCCGCCAAGCATCGCAAGCGCGCTAACCGCTGAACGCAGCTTACTTGCCAGCCCCGGTCTGAAGTCCCCCTCGAACGTGTTCCGCATGCCCGCCTATCGCAGAAGAGTTGTAGTCAAGCGATTCCCTACCCCACATAGCGAGATTCGCCCCTTGTCGAATACTACGATCTGAGACTGTTAAGAGGTTGTACCGGGATTGCCAGCGAGAATTTGTATGCGCTCTCCCCGTCTGGCACACTTCAATAAGGGGGCGTGCTCTTTTCGCATCAGGTTGATTCGGCGCGCTTTAACCGGAAGAAAGCTGCAGCGGCTGTCCCGAATAGGCAATCAACTCTAACAGCGTGGTCTCGCTTAGCCGGCCGGTGAGCGGCAGGCGCCGGTGCCTTTCGAAGTCCCGGACCGCGCCGGCGGTCCAGACGTCCATCCGCCCGGAGAGCGCTCCGCGGAAAAAGCCGAGCCCCAAAAGCGTCTTCTGTATTTCCGTGACGAGCTTTTGATTGGCTTCGGCGCGATCGGCGAAAATCCCGCGGGGCGCTTGGTTCAGATCGAACAGTATGTGCTTGAGCAGTGCCTCGGCCGGTTCGCCTGTCAGCGGCATGCCATTGTCGAACTCGTAGGCAAGGACCGCAAGCCGGAGCCCGTTAGTTTGGGCGAGCTGATCGGCGTATCCATGCCGGGCAAGCTCTCTTTGAAGCGCAGCTTGCAGGCGCTCCGCCGGGGTCTCGGGGGAGAAGGCGGCGGGTGCGGGGAGGGGCGCGGCAGCGGGAGCAGGCTCGTTCAAATAAAGCCGGCTGGCGGACGATGCCGAAAGCGTGCGCGGGCGCTCCTGCAAAAACAGCGCGTTACCCGCTGTTGCAAGAGGGATTGCCATCATGGCCAATAGTACGAGGCGCGCACGGAACGGCGTCATGGCTGCATAATCGCATAATTCGCAAATTAAATAAAGAATGGAGGAGAGGTAAGATGAAACAAAAACGATGATGCTGTAAGCATGAGCGAAGGTTCGGCGCACATATCTCACGGAAAGAATGGAACTCTATAATATTCGTGAATAGATTGGTTAAAACAGTAGCGGTGGGGTTTTCTGTTCTTTGTCCTGGCAGTCTTATGATGCCTCGCACGAGTAAAAGTGCGGGAGTGTCGAGATATGTTGTTTTTGTTGCGGCTCGCTTTTTGGGTCATGCTAATCTGTTTGCTGCTTCCCGGCTCGCGTGAAGACAATCGCCGCTTGATGAACTCGGCCGAGCGGACTGTTAACGACGTGAGGGGCTTCTGCCAGCGCAACCCGGACGTTTGCGAGGATGCGCGCATCACCATGACTTCGCTTCTGACGAAGCTGAAAAACGGAGCGGAGCTGGTTCAAACATGGCTTGCGGCCGAGACGAAAGACGGGGAAGCGGGCGCGGCGCCTTCCGCACCGGCCGGTCCTCTGCAAAATCAACCAGCCCCTAAAGGTGCCGCCGGGCAGCCGCCTAGCCTCTTGCCGAGATGGCAAGATAGTCTCAACCCCGCAGACAAAGAGTTGCCCTGGCGCGGGCCCGCGCAACTCTAGAGTGCGTCCGGAAAAGTGTGAAGCGGTTTTCCGATAAAGACGCACGGCAAAACAAAGACTTAGAGCCCGCTTTTGATTCCATCAAAAGCGGGCTCTAAGGAATAGCCCGGCGGGGGGCGTGCTATTCGAGGTGCGCGGCTACGAGGTGCTCCGCAAGGAACCATGTTTGCTTCTCGTTGAGCCGGATTACGTCGCTCACGAGAAGGTCGTTGGTGCCGTCGTCGCCGGCCTCGTCCGCAGCTTTTGCAGCATGGCGGCTGGACGCAAGAATATGCCGGTGCGCTTCCACGAGCCGCGTAATCTGCATGGCGGGAGTCTCGCGGCCCTTCGGAGGCCTGCGGATCATTGTCATCGCGGCGACATCGTGAGCCATCGCCACAGATACGCCGCCGAGCGACATGATGCGTTCGGCAATTGTATCGACAAGTTCCGCCTGCTCGCCGTGATGTGCGTCGAAAAGCAGATGGAGCTGATAAAAAGTAGGCCCGCTGACTTGCCAATGGTGTTTCTTGTACATATCCCGCAGCGTCATCGTATCGGCAAGGAGCTGGTTGAGCGCTTCGATGCTCTGCACGCGGACTTGTTCGCTGAGCGCGACGGGAATATCCGTCAGTGTTCCCCACGGTTGGGTTTCCTGTCCCTTCTCAAGGTCGAGGTGCGGCTGCGCTTCGATGGAGCGATGGATTGGCTTCGGCGGATATTTCGCGGACGATTTTATACTCATGGGTCACCCGTTGGAATGGCTCTTCTAGTGGCTTAAGAAGAGGTGGCGGGAGAAACTGTTCCCAACGGGAGGCGATGCGCCGTGCGGCCCT
>JBKQOR010000180.1:0-20546 GCA_052145435.1 Rhodomicrobium sp.
TGCCGGCCGCCCGTCACCCACTGGGTGAGGCCCAATCGCCTCTAATTGTCATTCCCGCGAAGGAGCGTGTGAAAAAATCGAAATGCGAAGCCAGCGTATAAGCTACGAACGTCATTCCCGCGAAGGCTGGAATCCATTTGTCGTGCTGGAACAAGCTATTAGCATGGGTCCCCGCCTCCGCGGGGACGACGGTGCGGCCCGGATTTCAAGCGTTTCAACGGGTTTGGCGATTTTTTCACAGGCTCGAAGGCGGGAATCCAGTAACCCCGGCGGTCGAAGCTATTGATATAGCGCAGTGTTTACTGGGTCCCCACCTGCGCGGGGACGACGCTGCGGCTGGCGTCAACTGCCGTTTTTAGGGTTAGGGTTTACTGCGGGGGCTTTTGCATCCAGCGAATGAGGATGCCGGCAAAGAAGAGCCATATCAGCGTGGTCACCAGATAGAAAAGAAGCTGCACCCTCATCGGGGTGCCGGGCAGGCGGGCAACCGCCACTGTGATCGCAAAGAAGAAGTAGCAGGTGCTGCCTGCAACGAATGCCATTGTTCCAATTAGCTTTTTCAGGCGGCTGTTCATCGCTGTCCGTTATCTCTTGTCTGTGTCATTGCTGCAACGGTTAACGCTATTTAAAGTTTAAGGCTTGTTTTTGCGGCGGTTTTTCTCTTTAGCTTGCATTAGTGTCGGAGGAAACCCCGCTTAGTGTCTCAAAGCAATGGGATTTTCGCTCCAGACATGTGCGGCGGCGGACGATGTGCCGCAAGCGCTTCAGGCCGTGACTTTGCTAAACTCAACTCCGGTGTGTAGTATGAAAAAGTTAGTTGTAGCCTTCGTTAGCCTTGCCGCGGTGTTCTCCGCTGCAAGCAGCGGCTTCGCCGCCGATAAGACAGGAACTCCTCCGGTCAAAACCGAAGTTCAGGTCAAGCCAGCTGACGGCGCAAAGGCCGCCGGGCAGAACAAAATGGACGCCGGGAAGCAACCGGACACTGCGAAAAGCGCCGGTAGCGCCGCACCGGCGCCCGTCGCCGAGCCTGCAAAACCGAATGTGGCGGCTAAGCCCGGAAGTCCGGCTCCGGTTAAGCCGCTGGCGGGGGCTGCTGAAATCAAGGGCGGCTCCGCAAAGAAACCGGCGGCGAAATCCGAAGCTGCCAAGCCGCAGAGCGCCAAGGCTGCGCAGGCCGGCAAGAAAACTCACAAAAAATCAGCTCACGCAAAGCGTCACCGCAAGCGTCACGCCACCGCACACCGCCGGCATCGCCGCCATTACCATCGGGCCTGCTATCGCCATGTTCATCGCCACGCCCGCTTGCATGCGCATGAACACAAGCATGTGAAGAAACGCCGGCGCATCGAGAAGCATGCATCTCCCAAAGCGCTAAAGCCGGCAGAAGTCACGAAGAGCGCTGCTGAGCCGAAGAAGGAAAATAAACCCGCGGAGCCCAAAAAAGAAAACAAGCCTGCCGAGGTCAAGAAGGAAAACAAGCCCGTGGTTCCAAAGCAAAACACCAAATAGGCCGGGTAGGTTGAAGTCAAGCTGGCACCCTTTAGCAAGGGGCCAGCTTTTTTTATTCGGTATAGCTACAGCTTTGGCGGTTCATGGGCCTTTTGAATAATGTTCGATTAAGCAAGGCTTGGATTAAGCGGCTTGTAAATCAATTGTTTTGCAATGAAACAGAGCTTTCATTTGCTCATCCGTATTAAGCACTTTGTTATAGTCAGGGACTTACCATGAGACGCGCAGCGTTACGGCTGCGAGTCTTTTGGATTTACAGTCGAGGACAAACAATGAAAAAGCTGATCATCGCGGCCGCAGCCATGCTGACGGCCACCCTTGTTTCGGGAAGCGCCTTTGCCGTTACCGGAAGCGGCGCAACAGGCGTCCACGTGGATAGCAGCACTGTGAAAGTACAGTATTGCCCCCACAGGCACCACGTTTATCATCATGCATGCGGTGGATGCGGTGTGTACACCTACACGGTTAGGTACACCGGATGCGGTTGTCACACCTGTGGTTGCGGCGGTTGCGGCTGTGGCGGCGGATTTTTCGGCTGGCTGTTCTAATAGCGGTATCGCCTTCGATGGAATCGAAGCTGCGTCTCACGGCTTTGATTCCGCGTGATACGAAATCCGGTTGAATGCTTCGCAGGCGTCACCCCGGAAAGCGCTGTCAGCGCTTATCCGGGGTCTTGCAACATTCGAAGCGCCTCAAAGATCCCGGATACGGCGCGAAGGGCGCCGTTCCGGGATGACAACAAAGCGCCGCGAAGCATTCAACCGGATCGTGCTCTAAGAGCAAAAAAGGGGAGCGTTGCCTCCCCTTTTTATCTTGAAAGCCGCCCGTGCCGGCCTTTGAAGAGGGAAGGTATTATTCTATCAACGCTTTTTTAGGGATAGCTTCACAAAAATCGGTTAGCCTCTTTCAAAGGCCGGGGGCCTTCAAGCAGGGACTAATCGGATGAAATCACACATTTGCTTTGCCGCAGCCTTACTTGCGGCTGCCATACTCGGGGGCGAGGCACGCGCTTTGCCCGCTTCACCGGCGGAAATCGCCGCAACCGCTCCGGCAATCGTCAAGGTCCGCTATCGCAGCCGGCATCGGCGGAACGGCGGCCTGTTCAGCCAGTGGTGCGCCTACAATTGCTATACGGTTCCTCCCTGCGCTCACAGCTGCTTCGGGCGATACGGATACAGCCACTACGCCTACGATCAGGACCTCCCCTTCCGCTACCGTTACGACTGGGATGCAATCCCCACCGATAACGCGCTGGGCCTCGCTTATCCCGTGACCGGCGAACCGGTCATGCGCCTTTTCGAGCACACCTATTAAGGCGCATTCCCGTGCGACCTTTGGCGAACTTTATGTTATAGACGGGCGGGGCTAATCCATTTCAGGCCTCAAACCGAAGGTGTCCCCGTATCGTGACTTCGCTTGCTGATTCAGGCCGGCCCGAACTGACCGGCTACCCCTCTGCCGCCGGATGGCTTCCGGCGGTCCGGATCTGGCTTTTTGCCTTAGCCGGCTTTGTGCTGGCCATGGTGATCTTGGGAGGAGCCACGCGTCTCACCGGCTCCGGTTTGTCGATAACGGAATGGCAGCCCATCCTTGGCGCCCTCCCTCCGCTCAATGAGGCCGCCTGGCAAGACGCCTTCGAAAAATACCGGCACATCCCCCAATACGAGCTCGTCAACAGAGGGATGAGCCTTGAAAGCTTCAAGGCGATTTACTGGTGGGAGTGGACACACCGCCTCGTCGGGCGCCTCACAGGGTTCGTTTTCCTCCTGCCGTTTGTTTACTTCCTTTGGCGCCGGGCAATTCCGAAGCCCTTCATAGCCCGCGTCGCAGCCCTGTTCATCCTCGGCGGGGCTCAGGGCGGGTTAGGTTGGTTCATGGTCATGAGCGGCCTTTCCGACCGCGTTAGTGTGAGTCAGTACAGGCTCGCTGCCCATCTTGCGCTCGCCACGGCGATCGCGGCTTACGCGTTCTGGCTTGGGCTCTCGATGCGCGATGAGGCGCCGCAAAGGGAGGCCGGAAAGGCAGCAAGCACGTCCCTGTCCGCGGTGTTGTGGGCTGTCATTCTTGCCGGGCTCGTCTATTTGCAAATCATAGCGGGGGCGTTCGTCGCCGGGCTGAAAGCGGGGCTCGTGTCGAATACCTGGCCGCTGATGAACGGCGAGATCGTTCCGTCCGGCATGGACTATTACTCGCCTTTGTATATGAACCTGTTCGAAAACCAGCTGACGGCGCAATTCGTCCATCGCGTTTTCGCGTATCTAATCGCGATTTACGCAGCCGCCTTCGCGTTCGCGATTTGGCGCTACCAGCGCTTGCGGCTTCCGGCTGCGGCGCTCGCAGTCGCTATTTTGGTGCAAATCGCACTGGGCGTGGCGACCGTCGTCTACAGCGTGCCGCTTGGGTACGCACTGGCCCATCAGGCCAATTCGATATTCGTGCTTGCGCTTGCGCTCTGGACGGTTCACCGCGCGGCAGGTTCGCGCGCTTAAACGGCAGCGAGAGCCTGTTCGAGATCGGCGATAATATCGGCGCTGTCCTCCAGGCCGACGGACAGGCGCACGACGTCGTCGCCCGCGCCGGCAAGGGCGCGCTGCTCGGGCGTGAGCTGGCTGTGCGTGGTCGAGGCCGGATGGATGATGAGGCTGCGCGTGTCGCCGATGTTGGCCAGATGCGAGAACAGCTTGACGTTGGCGACGAGCGCGATGCCTGCGCCGTAGCCGCCTTTCAGGCCGAAAGTGAAGACGGCACCGGCACCCTTCGGCACAAGGCGCTCGGCGAGCGGGCGATAGCGGTTGCCCGGCAAGCCCGCATAATTCACCCAGCCAACCTTGGGATGGTTTTCGAGCCAGCTCGCAACGGTGAGCGTATTCTCGCAGTGGCGCGCCATGCGCAAGGGCAGCGTCTCAAGCCCGTTGATGAACAAAAACGCGTTCAGCGGCGCGATGGCGGGGCCGAGATCGCGCAGCGAGAGCACACGCGCTGCAATCGCGAAAGCGAAGTTGCCGAAGGTCTCCGCCATCACCATGCCGTGATAGGAGGGGTTCGGCTGCGAAAGCATGGGATAACGGCCGCTCTTGATCCAATCGAAGGTTCCGCAATCGACGAGAATGCCGCCGATAGAGTTGCCTTGGCCGCCGATGAACTTCGTCAGCGAATGCAGCACGATATCGGCGCCGTGCTCCTTCGGCCTGAACAAATAGGGTGTGGCCAGCGTGTTATCGACAAGCAGCGGCAGGCCCGCCTTCTTCGCGACGGCCGCAATCGCCGGCACGTCGAGGACGATGCCGCCCGGATTGGCGATGGATTCGATGAAAATCAGTTTCGTTTTAGCGGTTATCGCAGCCTCGAAGCTTGCCGGGTCGTTGCCGTCCGCCCAGACCACGTTCCAGCCGAATTTCTTGAACGCGTGGTTGAACTGGTTGATCGAGCCGCCATAGAGCTGGCGGGAGGCGACGAACTCGTCGCCGGGCTCGAGGAGCACATGGAAAGCCAAAAGCTGGGCCGCATGGCCGGAAGCCGCCGCGAGCGCTGCCGTGCCGCCTTCGAGTGCGGCGACACGCGCCTCCAGAACCGCCTGGGTTGGGTTCATGATGCGCGTGTAGATGTTGCCAAACGCTTCGAGATTGAACAACGCTGCCGCATGCTCGGCATTGTCGAAGACGTATGAGGTCGTCTGATAGATCGGCGTCACGCGGGCGCCGGTGGCTGGGTCGGGCTGGGCCCCGGCATGGATCGCAAGCGTGTTGAAACCTGGCGTGCGTTGTTCGGTCATCTGGGTCCTCCCTGGTGGAAGGCCTAAGGAAATCCATTTGCGGCGGAAAATCAATTGCCGCGTGCCGGGCGCTTAAACGCCGCGCCATGCGATGCTGTAGGCACGAAAGCAGCAGTGCAGCGCGCTCGCGCGAACCTCACTTGTGAAGAGTCAAGCGGGCGAAATTCGCGCCTGTCCCGCGCGTCGATCTCGCCACCGCACGACGAGCGACGGCTCAGCAAAATCAGTGGACCGGACTTGCTGTGATATTGACTTAGAGCGCGAAGACCTCGACTTAAGAGAAGGCTATATAGGGTTTTTTCGCGTCCGGAGTCAGAGGTGTTTCGATCGCCGGTCTGTTTAGCTGGCATATCCGCTCTCGACCCACAGGACGCAATCGTGTTTGCCGGAAGGGGGTCACAAAACACAGAGGCGAACCCAAGAATGTTTGCTTCTGTAGCCCTACGGTTCCGCGGCGGCGAGCTGGCTACCGGCGCTGGCGGGGATGCCGATGCGCTTGATTTCCCACTCCAGCATGATCCCGCTGTGGGCGAAAACGCGCTCGCGCACGAGTTCGCCCAGAGCCTCGATGTCCGCCGCTGTCGCGCCGCCATCGTTGATGAGAAAATTGCAGTGCATTTCCGACATATGCGCGCCGCCCAACCTAAGGCCACGGCAGCCGGCGGCATCGATAAGCTTCCAAGCGCTTTGGCCCGGCGGATTTTTGAAGGTCGAGCCTCCGGTGCGGCTCTTGACCGGCTGATTGGCTTCCCGGTACTCGGCGACATCCTGCATGGTTCGCTCAATCTCGGCGGGATCGCCCGGCCTTCCTTCGAAAATCGCCTGGGTAAAGATGTAGTCCGATGGAAGCGCGCAATGGCGATAGGTGAAGCCCATGCCGGCGTTATCGAAAACGTGCACGGTGCCCGAGCGATCGACCGCGCGTGCCTCCACGAGAAAGTCTTTCGTCTCGCCGCCGTGTGCGCCGGCATTCATGCGCAGCGCGCCGCCAACGGTGCCGGGAATTCCCCGGTAGAAGGCAAGGCCGGCGATCCCAGCTGCTGCCGTTGCTTGAGCGAGCCGTACATCGGGGACAGCCGCGCCTGCCCGGATCCTGGTGCGCTCAAGCTTTTCGGTCTCATTGAAGCCGCGTCCCAGCCGGATGACGACGCCCGGCACGCCGCCGTCGCGGACAAGCAAGTTCGAGCCGACGCCGATGACCGTTACCGGTATCTCCATCGGGCAATGCGATAGAAAATAAGCGAGATCCTCCTCGCCGGCCGGTGTGAACAGCAGCTGCGCTGGCCCTCCGGCGCGCAGCCACGTCAATTCGCTAAGCTTGACGTTGGGCAAGAGCCTGCCGCGAATGTCCGGCGCCGCGGCCAAGAGAGCTGGTGTCAGGCCGGCGAACATCGATCATTCCGCCGCGCCGGCGAGCGGGGAAAAATGGCTCAGCCGGGCTGGGAGCGCATGCGCCCATTCGCTAATCGTTCCGGCGCCCAGTCCTATGACAAGGTCGCCCGGCCGGGCGACCGCCGCAATGGCGCGCGTGAGGGTTTCCTCGTTTTCGACCGGGTAAACATGTCCGTGCCCCGTGCTGCGCACGCCCTCGACGAGCTTGTCCCGGTCGAAGCCATTCGGCACCTCGCCCGCCGCATAGACTGGCGTGATAAGCACCGTGTCGGCATCCCGGAAGCATTGGCAGAACCCATCGAACAGCGACTTCAGCCGGGAGAAGCGATGAGGTTGCATGATGGCGATCACGCTGCCGTTAGCGGCGCCCCGCGCGGCGCTCAGCGCGGCCTCGATCTCGGCGGGGTGATGGGCGTAATCGTCGTAAATCGCGACGCCGTTCCATTCCCCTGTCCGGGTGAACCGGCGGTCGACGCCTTCGAAGGAAGCCAGCGCTTCGAATATCGTGGCAGGGGAAAGGCCGATGTGATGGCCTACCACGGCGGCAGCGGCAGCGTTCAGCGCGTTATGAACGCCCGGTACCTCAAGTTTAACGCCGCGCTTGCGCATGGGCGGGTATCCGCTCGCATTGGCAAACCGGGCGTCGAAAGTCACCGTGCCGCCGTTCGTGACCAGATTGTCGATTTTGACAGTTGAATCGAGTGCGCGCCCGAAACTGGCGATCGGCGGAAGAGCGCCCTCAATAGCCAAATGATTGAGCAAATTCCGGACGACCGGGTGATCGGTGCCCGGCACGGCAAGGCCGTGTTTTGGAATTTGGCGGAGGAACGTGAGAAACGCACCGTGCAGTGCGGCCTCGGTCCCGTAATAGTCGAGGTGCTCGGGGTCGATATTCGTCACGACGCCGATCTCTGTCGGTAGCTTGATGAAGGTGCCGTCCGATTCATCGGCCTCGACGACCATCCATTGGCTCGAACCGATGCGCGCATTCGACCCCCAGGCGCGAACGACGCCGCCCACGAGCACTGTAGGATCGAGGCCCGCTTTTTCCATCATCCAGCCCGTCATGGCTGTCGTGGTTGTCTTGCCGTGCGAGCCCGTGATGGAGATCGTGCGGTATCCGCGCATGAGCGCGGCAAGCGTGTCAGCGCGCGTGAAAACCGGAAGCGCGAACGCGCGCGCGGCCTGCAGCTCGGGATTGCTCTCTTTCACAGCCGTGGAAATAACGACAGTTGCAGCCCCGGCGAGATTGGCTGCGTCATGGCCGGCAAAAACCTTGATGCCCCTGGCCGCAAGGCGGCGCAAATTCGCGCCGTCCTTCTGGTCGCTCCCCTGAACTGTGAGGCCGCGCGCAGCCATGATTTCGGCAATGGCGCTCATGCCAATGCCGCCAATGCCGATAATATGAATCCGGCCGCCGGTAAGCGGGTCTGTCATCGCCTTAGTTCTCCCGTCTCACGGGCCGGCGTGCCCCCACAGCAACCGGCTCTGTGATGATAATCGCGGATTGTTAAGCAGTTACTGCTGCGTTGGCCTGAGCATGCTTAACTGCCAACTCTTCGATTAGCTCCGCTAAATTTTCAACCGCACGGTAATTTGCCATCGCATGCGCATTCGTCGCGGCTCTTACGAGTCCGGTTGGATCCTCGAAAAGGCGCTGCATTGCAGCCGCCAGGCTCTCAGCGGTCAGCGACGCCTGCGGTAAGCACCAGCCCCCGCCCGCGGCTTCCAGCCGGCTCGCATTTTCAAATTGGTCGTTGTCCTTCGCATGGGGCAGCGGAACCATGAGGGCCGGCCGGCCGAGCGCGCAAAGCTCGGCCACCGTTGTCGCGCCGCTTCGCGCGATGACAAGGTGAGAATTCGACATGCGGGATGGCAGATCCTCGAAAAACGTTGCCAGCTCCGCGGCAACGCCCGCGGTCTCGTAAGATTCGAAAACGCGGTCGATATCCTCCTCGCGGCACTGTTGCATCACAAAGAGCCGGTCGCGCATTTGCGCGGGAAGCAACTGGACCGATTGCGGAATGATATCGGAGAAGTACTTGGCTCCCTGACTTCCGCCGAAGACGAGGAGATTGACCTGGGCCTGGCTTGAAGGCGGACGGTACGGAACGTTGCGAAGCGCTTGGACGGTGCTGCGCAACGGCGTACCGGTAAGCCGGGCTTTGGCAAGAAGCTTGCCTTCCAGATATTTCGTGTTCTCGAACGAGCAGGCAATGACCTTCACCATGGGGGCAAGGAAGCGGTTCGCTTGGCCCATAACAGAATTTTGCTCGTGAATTACAGAGGGGATGCCCCGTCCGATCGCCGCCAGAACCGGAGCGAGAGTTGGATAGCCTCCGAAACCTATAATAACCTTCGGTGCCGCCTCCCCCATAATGCGGTATGACGCCTGAAAGCCGTTTCCAAGCATGCCCAGTGTCTTTGTCGCCTCGATCGGGGACCGGCCCTGGAATGTTGCGGCGGGCACTTTATAAATTTTCCGGGCGGGAAAGTCTGCGCCGAAAACATTGCCACGCATGTCCGTGATCAAATCGACATCCCACTGGCGCCGGATGAGCTCCTCGCCCAGCGCTTGCGCCGGAAAAAGATGCCCGCCTGTTCCCCCAGCGGCCAGCATGATCGAACCGCGGCTCATAACCGGCTCTCCCTACCCGAAGTTATTGTTAGTCCGCCTAACACCTGCGTGGAGCGCGATGCGTGCCTCGATGCCGGGCGCCTCGTTAAGGCAACGATCATGCCCAGCGTTATTGCAGACGCAATCAAAGAGGAACGGCCGTAGGATACGAAGGGGAGTGTAACCCCTTTTGCCGGAAGCAAATTCAAATTGACCGCCATGTTGATCAAAGCCTGCAACCCAAAAATCATCACAAGGCCCGCTGCCGCGAGACGGACGAAGGCATCCTCCTCGCGGAACGCGCCTCTCAACGCTCTCCAGACGATCAAGCCATAAATCAGAATTAATAAAAGGCAAGCGGCAATGCCGGTTTCCTCGGCGATAGCGGCAAAGACGAAGTCATTATGGGCATCGGGAAGCCGCGCTTTCGTGAACCCCTCGCCGAGGCCGTGTCCAAACCAGCCCGCTTCGCGAAAAGAGTTAACCGCAACCGAAGTTTGCATCGTTTCGCTTGCGCCGATCATGAAATGGTCGAGGCGGGCCGTGAAATGGGGCATGCTGAAATAGGCGGCAATCATTCCGATTGCGCCCAAGGCGGCAAAGAGCGGCAGTAGGCGTAAGGAATAACCGGACAGAAAAAAAAGGCCGCACCAAACGCTGGCGGCTATGATCGTTTGTCCCATATCCGGTTGCAGGACGAGCAGAGATAGGAAAAGCGCGAGCATAAGCGCCGCGAGTTCAAGGGCAGGCATGTCCGGACGCTTGACGCTTTCCGCAAAAAGCCAAGCCGAAAGCACCACGAAGCCGGGCTTCGCGAACTCTGACGGCTGGATGACCATGCCTGCGAAGATCAGCCAGCGCATCGCGCCATTGCGCTCGGCGCCTTGGATGAGCGCCGCTATCATGAGGAGGATGCCCGTGATGAAAAGAAACAAGGCGAACCGCTTAATCTGAGCTGGACTAAGCAGCGAGACGGCAATCACAGCCGCCAGCGCGAACGCCATCCCCAATGCATGGCGCTTCACGAAATAAAAAGGCTCATGCTTGAGATGAATAGCAGCCGAAGGGCTTGCGATCAGAGACGCCGCTAACCCGGCTATCGCCAAGGTCAGGATAAGCGCGAGCAGGGTGCGGTCGACCGAAAGCCACCAATCGACGACGTGAGCGCGTTCCGCGCGCGAGAAATTCATGCCGCCCGATCCTCCGGCGGAGCTGCGGACAACGCCTCGACGAGGGCGCGGAATGCATTGCCGCGGACTTCGAAATTGGGAAACTGATCGTAGGAGGCGCAAGCAGGCGAAAGCAGCACCACCGGCTCGCCGGCTTCATCGGCGAGTGCTGCGCCAGCGGCCTCGGCGACAGCGCGGTCCAGTGTCTTCGAAAAGGTGAAGGGCACGCTCGCTCCGAGCGTGCCGGCAAACGCTTGCGAGGCCTCGCCGATGAGATAGGCCTTTTTGATTCGCGGAAAATAAGGGGCAAGGCTTGTTATACCGCCTTCTTTAGGCTTGCCGCCCGCAATCCAATAGATGTTGGAGAAACTCAAAAGTGCTCTCCCGGCAGCATCGGCATTCGTGGCCTTGGAATCGTTGATGAAGAGGACGTTCCGGATGCGCCGGATCTCCTCCATGCGGTGAGCGAGCCCTGGAAAGCTCCGGAGCGATTGACTAAGCGTGTCCCACCGCAGCCCCAGGCAGCGTGCGGCTGCAAGAGCCGCGCTCGCGTTCTGCGCGTTGTGAGCGCCGCGCAAGGAGCCTATCCCGCTGAGGCCGGCGCGGTTTTGGACTGAGCCGTTCGCCGCCTCGAAAAGTTCGCTGCCCTGTGCATAAACGCCTGTTTCCACCGGGTGGCTCGCCGAAATCCGGAGCGTTCTAACGCCGCGTGCAATCGCTCTCGCCGCAATGGCATCGCAAAAGCCATCGTCGGCGCCTATAACGGCCGCGGCAGAGTTCCGGAAGACCGTCTCCTTAACGGCTGCGTAGTTTTCAAGGGTGCCGTGCCGGTCGAGGTGATCGGGCGTGATGTTGAGCAAGACCGCCACGTCAGGGTCGAGGCTTGGAGTCAGGTCGAGCTGAAAGCTCGAAAACTCGATGACGTAATGCCGCCCATCCGCGAAAGGGGGCAGATCGAGCACGGCCTTGCCGATATTGCCGCCCAGCACCGCGTCGAGGCCGGCCGAGGCAAGAATGTGATGGGTCAGCGCGGTTGTGGTGGATTTGCCGTTCGTGCCGGTGATGGCGATGACTTTTGCCGCCGCGCCAGAGCTGTTCCGCTCACGCATAAAAATTTCGGTATCGCCGATGATTTCCGCGCCATGATCGCGGGCGAGGTTGACCGTCCAATGCGGCTCAGGGTGCGTTAGCGGGACGCCAGGAGCCAGAACCAGCGCCTCGATCGCGCTCCAATCGGCGTCCCGGAGATCGCAAAGCGGCAACCCGGCCGTCCTTGCGGCCTCCCGTCCGCGCTCGCCATCGTCCCACACCGAGACCTTGGCGCCGCCCGCAAGCAGCGAGCGCGCCGCCGCCAATCCCGACATGCCCATTCCGAAGACGGCAACGGATCTTCCGGCAAATGAATGGGCTTCGATCATGCTACCTCAGTTTGAGCGTGGAGAGGCCGAAGAGAGCGAGCACGACGGCGATAATCCAGAATCGCACGACCACCGTGGGCTCGGCCCAGCCTTTTTGCTCGAAATGATGATGAAGCGGGGCCATTCTGAAAACGCGCTTGCCCGTCATCTTGAACGACAGCACTTGCACAATGACCGAAACGGTCTCCAGCACGAACAGGCCGCCGACAATCGCAAGCACGATTTCATGCTTGACGGCAACCGCAATCGTGCCGAGCGCCCCTCCGAGCGCTAGCGAGCCGGTATCGCCCATAAAAATCATCGCTGGCGGCGCGTTGAACCAAAGGAAACCGAGCCCAGCGCCAAGAAGCGCGCCGCATATAACGGAAAGCTCGCCTGTGCCAGCCACATGATGGATTTGCAGATAATGGGAGAAGTCCTTGTTTCCGACCAGATAGGCGATCATGCCGAAAGTGGACGCTGCGATCATGACAGGCACGATAGCGAGCCCGTCCAGACCGTCGGTGAGGTTGACCGCGTTGCCCGCCCCGGCAATGACAAAAACCCCGAGGCAGACGAAAAGCACCGGCCCGAGATCGAAGATCGCATCTTTGAAAAAGGGCACGGTCAAGACGGTCCCGAATTGTTTTCCGCCCGCAACCGACATGGCGTAAGCCGCAACCCCGGCGATGAAGAGCTCAAGGAACAGCCGGAGCTTTCCGGAAAATCCGGAGGACGTGCGTTTGGTCACCTTCAAATAGTCGTCGTAAAACCCGATCAGCCCATAGGAAAGCGTCACGGCAAGAACGATCCAAACATACGGGTTGTAAGGATTTGCCCAAAGTACGGTAGCAACCACAAGACCGAGCAGGATCATAAGCCCGCCCATGGTCGGCGTGCCCTTTTTGGTCAAAAGATGCGTCTTGGGTCCATCCTCGCGGATCGGCTGGCCCTTGCCCTGACGGACGCGTAGCGCATCGATGAGCCAGGGGCCGAGTATGAAGACAACAAGCATCGCCGTCACGATCGCACCGCCAGTGCGGAAGGTGATGTATCTGAACAGGTTGAAAACCGTGGCCTGCCCGCTGAAAACACCAAGCAAATACAACATTCAGAAGCCCAACCTCTAAGCTGCGTCCCGGCTATGTTTGCCGGCCGGCGGTTTCGCAAAGTTCAAACGGAGCGCCTCGGCCAAAAGACCCATGCGGCTGCCAAGCGACCCCTTGATTGTTATGGCGTCTCCCCCGCGCACCGCATCGAGTAGCGCTGGAAGAAGCTCCTGCGAGGAATTTGCGGCCGCTCCGCGCTTTTGCGCCGGAAGCCGCTCGTAAAGACCCGCCATCAACGGCCCAGCGCAGAAAACGAGATCGATATTATTGGAGTCGATGACGCTCGCAAGCTCCTCATGAAATTGCGGGCCGGCGCTGCCAAGCTCCAACATATCGCCGAGCACGGCGATCCGGCGCGTGTATCCGGTTTGCGGTATCGCGCCGAGCACGGAGAGCGCCGCGCGCATCGAGGCCGGATTTGCATTGTAAGTTTCGTCGATAATGAGAACGGCTCCATCCGCCGTTTCGAACCGCTCGCGCCGCCCCCGGCCTTCGGGCGCCACGAAATCCGCGAGGGCGCCGGCCGCTGCCGCAAGGTCCGCCCCCAACAGCTTGACCGCCGCAAGCGCCGCGACAGCGTTCATCGCGAGATGCCGCCCCGGCACGCCCAGCCTAAATGCGATGGCCGAGCCAAGAATATCGGCCTCTACCCTCGATCCCGCGTTGTCAGGCTTAAAGCTTAAGAGACGCGCACCCTGCTGCGCCCGCTCGCCAAATGGGACCACTGTGGCATTCTTTTTGCGCGCCAGCGCCGCCAGCCTATCGAACTGCTCGTTATCGGCGGGAAGGATAGCAGCGCCGCCTTGCTCGAAACCTTCGAAGATTTCGGCTTTTGCATCCGCGATCTCCGCGACGGAATTGAAAAACTCGATATGAACCGGAGCGACCCAGGTCACGATAGCGACATGAGGGCGCACCATGCGCGTCAGCGGCGTAATCTCGCCTGCGTGGTTCATGCCGATTTCGAAGACGCCGAAGCGAGCAAGCTTAGGCATGCGCGCCAGAGAGAGCGGGACGCCCCAAAGATTATTATAAGATTTTTCCGAGGCATGCGTCCGGCCGGATTGACAAAGCATCGCGCGCAGCATTTCCTTCGTTCCGGTCTTGCCAACGCTGCCCGTCACCGCGGCAACGCGCGCCTGTGTCCTTTTGCGCGATGCGCAGGCAAGCGCATTCAGTGCCGCGAGTGTGTCCGGCACGCGAAAGAGGGGGCGGCCGGGGGAACCGGCGTAACCGGTCTCCGCCAGCGCCGCGGACGCGCCCCTCTGGAAAGCAGCCTCGACATATTCGTGCCCATCGGTGCGGTCTCCCTTTATGGCCACGAAGAGGTCGCCCGGTTCAAGCGTGCGGCTGTCGATCGAGACGCCGCCCGCGATCCCGGCGACTGGCAGCGGCGCCCCGGTGGCGGCCGAAATGTCCTCGAAGGTCCAGAGCGGTTCATCCATTGGCTTGCATCCGTGCTGCCGCAAGCGCAGCCGCTACGGCCTCACGATCGGAAAAGGGTATGACGGTTTTGCCCACGATCTGCCCGGTTTCATGACCTTTTCCGGCCACAAGCAAGACATCTCCGGCTTTTAGTGCGCCAATGGCGGCCGCAATCGCCTCGGCCCGGTTCGCGATCTCGCAAGCGCCTGGGGCCGCCGCCAGGATCTCGCTCCTGATGATCGCGGGGTCCTCGCTCCGGGGATTATCGTCGGTCACATAGACCGCATCGGCATTTACCGCCGCGGCGCGTCCCATTTCCGGCCGCTTCCCCTTGTCGCGGTCGCCGCCGCAGCCGAAGACCACATGCAGGCGCCCGCTCGCATAGGGGCGAAGGGCCTCAAGCGCTTTCACGAGCGCGTCCGGCGTATGCGCGTAATCGACAAAAGCGGGCGCGCCCGCGGCCGTCTCCCCGATGAATTCCAGGCGGCCTTTGGCGCCCTGAAGCGTCGCAAGCGCCGGAAACACGGCATCGGCATCCGCACCGAGGCTCAGCGCCAAGCCGGCCGCGACAAGCGCATTCGAGACCTGGAAAACGCCCGCGAGCGGCAAGTCCACTGTGAACGCGCGCCCCTCATGGACCACGGATAGATGCTGCTTGAAACCGGTCCGCTCCACGGCTTTCAGCTGGATGCCGCTTCCGCGCCGCCCCACCGTGAAAACGCTAAGTTTGGCGGTACGGGCGGCCTCGATCGCGGCTTCGGCTCCTGGGCTGTCCGCGTCGATCACCGCCGGCGCGCCGGGCTTAAGCAGCTCGCGGAAGAGCCTAAGCTTCGCATTCAAATAATGCTCGAACGTGGGATGATAATCGAGGTGATCGCGCGTGAGGTTGGTGAAGGCGCCCGCTGCAAAGCGCACGCCATCGAGCCGGTGCTGATCGAGGCCGTGGCTCGAGGCTTCCAGGGCGAGGTGGGTGACGCCCTCCGCCGCAAGCCTAGCCAGATGCTTATGCAGCGAAACCGGATCGGGTGTTGTGTGCGCTAAAGGCGTCTCGCCCCTCCCTGTGACAATGCCAATCGTCCCGAGGCTTGCAGCTTCGAAGCCGATTGCGGCCCAGATTTGACGTGCGAAGGATGCGACCGAGGTTTTACCGTTCGTACCTGTGACAGCCGCGACCGTTCCGGGCTGGGCGCCGCAAAAGCGCGCGGCGAGCAAAGCGAGAGCGCGCCTTGGCTCGGCGGCCCGCAAAATAGGAAGGGCAACGAAATCCGGCTTCGCGTCCGCGCCCGCCAGAATCGCGGCAGCGCCGCGTTGGGCCGCGTCCTTTGCGAAAGCGAGCCCATCGGCCTTCGTGCCTGGAAGGGCCGCAAACAGCATTCCGGGACCAGCCAAGCGGCTATCTTCCGTAAGCCCCGATATATCCAGAGTTGGGGACGGACTCCCGCTGACTGTAACCGGAATATCTCGGATCAGGTCCGCTAGTTTCATAAGGGTTCTTCCGGAGAACGGCACGCTGAGGGCTATTGGCGCCCCCCCGTTCATAGGGGGTTGCGGCCGTCTCGTCAAACCTGGGCGCGGGCAAGACATCGAGCATGGGCGCGACGCGCTGCACGATGGCGCCCGCCGTTGGGGCGGCGTTGTAACCTGCCTCGATCTTATCCGCCGTTTCGGCCTTCGGCTCGTCGAGCGTGACGAGAATTAAATATTTGGGATCCGCGGCCGGTACTATCGCAACGAAGCTGTTCACGACGTCGTGGGTGTAATGTCCGTCTTTGACTTTCAGCGCCGTCCCGGTTTTTCCGCCGATGTCCAAACCGGCTGCAGCGGCTCTACGCCCGGTGCCGCGCTGCACAACGAGGCGCATAAGCTCGCGCATCTCAGCGCTCGCCTCTGGCTCGATCACCCTTTCCGGCGCATCGTCCGCGGAGCCTTCCGCAAGCAGGAACGTCGGCTTTATGCGCTTGCCCCCATTTACGATGGACGCCATCGCGGAAGCAAAAACGATAGGGGGCACCGCGATGCCGTGTCCGTAAGCGATTGTGGCTGCGTTCGACGGCCGCCAAATCGCCGGAAACACCGGCTTCGGCGTGGTGCCGGCCTCGGTTTCCAGTTTCTCGAGCAATCCGAGCGATTCGAGGAAGCGCTGCTGGCGCGCGATCCCCGCTGCCGCCGCGATGCGCGCGGCACCCGTATTGATGGAATGAACGTAGATGTCCTCGACGGACATGGGCTCGCGCACCCCGTGAGCGTCCCGGACCATGAAATGGCCGATTCTCAAGGGGCTGGTGTCGAAGCGGTCGTAGCGCCCGGCCACATTCTGATCGAGCGCCATGGCGACGGTGAAGGTCTTGAACACCGAGCCCAGCTCGTAAACGTCCGTGACGATCCTGTTCCGGCGGTTCTCGTCCATGGCTTGCTCGCGCCGGTTCGGGTCGAAATCGGGGAGCGAGACCGAAGCCAGAACCTCGCCGTTGCGCACATCGAGCACGAGGCCCAAAGCCGCCGCCGCCCGATAGCGCTGCATCGCCTGACCCAGTTCCTCGGCAAGCACGTGCTGCACGCCAAGATCGAGCGAAAGCTTCACGATAGGCCGCTTGGCGAGCGACGCGGGCGCGACCTGGCCAGCGAGCTTTTGGTCGATATACCACTCGACGCCGCTCATGCCTTCATTGTCGACATTGGTAAGCCCGAGAATTTGGGCCGCATCGTTGCCTTGCGGATAAACGCGCGCCACCGTGGCAAGCACGCTCAAGCCTGGTATGCCGAGCGCATGCGCCGCCGTGGCCTGGCCCGGCACGAGCCCGCGCTTAACCCATTCGAACCGGCTGGCTTTGTCGTGAAACTTGTGCGACAGGGCGGCTTGGTTGAGATCAGGGAAAAGCGCCGCAAGCTTTTCGGCCGCATCGTCGGCGTGCGGGATTTCCTTCGGATTGGCGGCGAGCCAATAGGCGCGGATATCGGTAGCCAAGATCCTGCCGTTGCGGTCCACGATATCGGGCCGGGCCTTCGCGAGCGCCGGCGGCGCGCCAGCCGAGGCGAGCATCGGCATCTCGCCCGGAACGGCGGCGTAATAGATGGCTCTGCCCGAGACGGCGCAGAACCCTGCAACGAAGCACAGGCTGAGCAGAACCTGCGCGCGGCGCGCATTCTTGGCCGCGCCTCTTTGTCCTGGCGAGCCGCCTAAACTTTGGAAAGCCGAGGCCAGCGTCCGCATTGCGGCTACCGTGTGGCCTGTGCCGCGGCGGGAGCCGCTGTTTTTTCGATCAGCGCGGCGATGCCGTCCTTGCGAGGGCCCGGCGCGGTCAGCGGCTGCCAGGAGGGGTCCTCGCTTGCAAGGATGGCCTTCCACGGCACGAGCTGAGCCGGCGCGATGGGCTCGAGCTTAAGCTCCCTGCGAGCCATTTCCTCGATCCGCTCGGGCCGGGATAAATAGGTCGCATCCGCGCGCGCAAGCGCGAGAAAATCGCTCTCGTCCTGAAGCTCGGCGACGAGAGCCTGCGCCTGGGTTTCGAGCCGGCGCGTCTTGAATTTGAGGTCGTAGGTATAAAGCATGAGGCCTGCGAGGCAACCGAAGGCCAATAGGCAGAGCGAACGCATCACGGCTTTTCCCCCGTGCGATATCGACGCCCGCGAGTGTGCACCAAGGGGCGTAAATTTTCTGTTCGAGGTAAGGTTAAAAGGTTAGGCTCGCGGCGGGATTCGAGGCCTTTGCGATTGCGTTGCGCCGCCCCCCATCCTCTTGCATATAGATCCCGCGCTCTTTATTCTTATCGAATGGCAAATATGAACACTATCGCCGCCGATATCCTGCGCCTGACTGCCGCCGAGCGTCTCGCGCTGCCGGCCGCCATCTGGGGGTCGCTCCCGGAAAACCCCCGGCGCCGTTCCGGTGCCGGACTGGCACCTTGAAATCCTGGCGGAGCGCCTTGCCGAAGACGATAAAGACGCGGAACCTCTGCTAAGCTGGCCCGAATTGCGCCGCCAAATCGAACAAGGCGAATGAGCCGGGCGCTCAAGCTCCGGCCCCAGGAGGCCAAGCCGGAGCCGCTCGCGGACATGCCCGGCGCCGGCCGGTGCCGCTATGCGGCGCAGCCTAATTCCGCTATAGTGGCGCCATGACACACTTCGAGTCGCGCGACGAAAGATTGAGCTTTGCGACGCGAGCGGCGGAGGGGTTGCCGCGGCGGCGCTTCACCGTGGCCGAGATCGAGGCGATGGTTGCGGCCGGCATCTTGGACGAAGACGAGCACATAGAGCTGATCGGCGGGGAGGTGGTGCCGATGGCGGCGAAAGGCAATCGCCACGAGGTGGTGAAAATTGCATTGAATAGGTACTGCTCCAAGCGGATTTCCGACGACTTTATCCTGGCGCAAGAGACAACCTTCCGGCTCTCGGCCGATACCTTTCTCGAACCGGACTTCATCTTCTTCGGCATGCAGACCAAACTGAAAGATCTCAGCGCCGGCAATGTCCATCTGGCCGTCGAAGTCGCGGACACGAGCTTTTCCTACGACATCGGGCGCAAAGCCGCGCTTTATGCGAGCTTCGGCATCGTGGAGCTGTGGGTCATCCACGCCGTGCGGCTTGAGACGCGCATCCACCGCAAGCCTTCGCTCACGGGCTATCAGGAGTTGATCGACCTTGCCTCAGATCAAGCCCTTGTGCCGGCGTTTGCGCCGGAGCTTGCGGTCACGCTCTGCGAGCTTGAGCTGAATTAATACCATCCCGCACTATGCGTGACTCACCCCTCACCCCAGCCCTCTCCCGCAAGGGGAGAGGGAGCAGGCTGCAAGCCCATTTTTCGAGGAAGGCAGAGGTTGAGGCGTCCCTTCTCCCAGCAAACTCGCCTTGGCGAGCTTGCAACTCAGTGTGCCCCCATCCGCGAGCGGATGCGGGACGGGAGAAGGACAGGATAAGGATAATTATCGTTCCAGCAATCCTCCACCCAATCCCAAACGTTGCCGTGGACCTGATAAAGCCCCCAGGGGTTTGGCTGAAACGACTTCACCGGAACCGTCCTCTGACGGTATTCGCCTTTCTGCCCGCCGGCATAGGTGTAGTTCCCATCGTAATTCGCCTGCTCTGTCGAGATCGACGAACCCCACCAGAACGGCGCCGCGGTGCCTGCCCGCGTTACATATTCGCGCTCGGCCTCCGATAAAAGCCGGTAGCTTTTACCCGTCTTGCCGCTCAGCCACTTCGCATAGGCTTGCGCATCGTCCCACGACACGCCCACGATTGGGTAGCGGTCACCCGTGAGCGCCTCGCCCAATTTTTTGTAATGATCGTCGGAGCCTGTCTTGATGTTGTACTTGCTGCTGGGCTCATCCCATTCGGGCGGCCTGCACCCGCCAGCCCTCACGCACGCCCTATATTCCCCAACCGTAACGGAGAATTGTCCGGCCGCGAGCAGATTGTCCACGTCCATGAACACATTCGCGGCGCCGAAGGCTTGCGCCAGCCGGTCGCGCAGCCGGGCTGCTTCCGCCTTCGCGTCGTCGCGCCGGTAATTGATGAAAATCTTGCCCGCCACGTCCGCTCCCCCGGTGTCCGTGTTGAGGATATGTCCAATCATGCAGGCCGTGTCACAGCGAATCCTGCCGTTTGCTTCCCCAGCCCTCATTGCGAGGGGCGCAAGCCCCGCGGCAATCCAGGGGCAACAAACCCAAGCGCCGGGCAAGCCGCACTGGATCGCCACGGCGGCCAAGGCCGCCTCGCGATGACGTGGCGTTTGCGGCGCCCATTTTCGTAGCGCCGCGCCAGAGTTAATGCCGGAGAGGTAAACGAGGACGCTTTTTAATATCTTCCCGCCGCAAAATTCGCGATTTTTCGCGTTTTTGCCCGCAAATGTGCGATTCAAAAAGTCCGTTAATTATATTTCTACTTCGCCATTAACCATAAAAAGGCGTACCAGGCTTGCCGGAGCACCTCGCCGCTGCGTAGAGTATCTTGCTATATCAATGCGTTAGCGCGATTAAGATTTTGGCAAGGCGCTTTCTGCGACGATGTTGCCTTAAGAAAGCGGGCGGAGCAGCCATGACCGGTCTTAGCAATCCTAAACAGTGTAGCGCCGGATTTGTAGCCGGAAAGTATTCAACTTCATTCGCCGCGACGGCCCGGAGCGGCCTTGCGGCGCGGCGCAATTCGGGTAGAGTGGCG
>JBKQOR010000181.1:0-3402 GCA_052145435.1 Rhodomicrobium sp.
CATGACTGGGCACAGCCGGATCAGCCGGACCTCGCATCGAACACTCGCCCGGCGAAATCGCTCAACCGGAAATTCGCGCGGAACGCGTGGCTGAGCGTGCCGGCGTTCAGGGGATCGAGCGGCGGTAAGCCTCCGAGGCGGCGCGCCTTGCCGAGCGAGAGAATGGTGCTTTCAACGTCCTCATCGCGTTCGCCGATAAAAACGACGCCGTGCAGCTTAACGGAGCGCCGCGTCATCGCTTCGAGCGACAGCAAAGCGTGATTGATCGTGCCAAGCGAGGTCAGTGCGCACAAGATCACCGGCACGCCCCAGGATGCGAAAAGATCGATCTGGAGCAGATCCGGCGAAAGCGGAACCAGCAAGCCGCCGGCGCCCTCGATGACGAGCGAACCGGCACGGCGCGGGATCGCCAAGCGGCTTTGCTCGATGCAAATCCCTTGGCGTGCCGCGGCGATGTGGGGCGAGGCCGGCAGTTCGAGCCGGTAGGCTTCGGGCAGGATGCGGTCTTGGCCAAGCCCCGAGAGCCGGCGCACGGTTTCGCTATCGGTCTCGCCTTCAAGACCTGCTTGGATGGGCTTCCAATAGCTTGCGGCGAGCGCGCCCGCGAGCGCCGCGCTGAAGACGGTCTTGCCAACGCCGGTGCCGGTTCCCGTCACGGCGAAGCGCACGTCACGGCCCCATGCGTTCGAGTTCAATGCGAAGTGCCTCGATCATTTCGCGGACAATTCCGGCGCTCGTGTTCAACGTCAGCGCAATGCGCAGCCGCGCGGTGCCTTCGGGAACCGTCGGCGGCCGGATCGCGCGAATGTCGTAGCCGCGGGCGCGCATCGCCGCCGCTAGCCCCGTGGCGCGCGTGTCGGCGCCAACGATGACCGGCAGGATTTGCGAGCCGCTAGGGCGGACGCCGCAGCGGCTTTCGAGCGCTAAGTTCGCGGCCTCGATCAGCGCGGCAAGCCGCATGCGCCGGTCCGGCTGGCTCTTGCAAAGGCGCAGCGCCGCGCGGACGGCCGCGGCGGTGAGCGGAGACGGCGCGGTCGAATAAATGAAAGGCCGGGAATAGTTGATCAGAAAATCGGCAAACACGCGCGGTCCGCAGAGAAGCGCGCCCGCAGAGCCGAGCCCTTTCCCGCAAGTATGCAGCGAGATCACGTCCGTCCGGCCTTCGAGCCAAGCGCCGAGGCCACGCCCGTCAGGCCCGGAAACGCCGGTCGCGTGGGCCTCGTCGACCGCGAGCATGCCCTCATGCCGCGCGGCGATGGCGGCCAAATCGGCGAGCGGCGCCCGGTCGCCGTCCATGCCGTAAAGGCTTTCGGCCGCGATCCATGGGCGTCCCTTTCCGCCCGCCGCCCGCCAGGCGCGGATTTTGTCCTCGAAGGCGCTTGCGTCGTTGTGCGCGGCTTCCGCGAGTTCCGCCCGGCCCGCGCGCATGCCATCGTGCGCGCTCGCATGGATGAGGGCGTCGTAGACGACGAGGTCGCCGCGCTGAGGCAAGCCCGCGAAGAGGGCATAGTTGGCGGAAAATCCGCTGCTGAAATAAAGCGCGGATTCTACGCCGAAGAAAGCGGCCGCCTCCTCCTCCAGAGCCACATGCTCCGGATGGTTGCCGCGCAGCAGGCGCGAGCCGCCAGCGCCGGCGGGTACGCCGCGGTCCAGCGCCTCGCGGATCGCATCCTTCAGCTCAGCCGACTCCGCGAGCCCCAGATAATCGTTCGACGTGAAATCGTGCCCCGCGGCAGGAGCGAGCTGCCGCAACCTCCCGCGCGCGGCAAGATCCGCTAACAGCTCTTCATAGGGCCTGAGCATGAACCGAAGCTTCCTCCGCCGGCATGGGCAACAGGCCGAGCTTGGAGAATAAGGCCGAATCCTTATCCTCGGAGGGATTGCCCGCCGTCAAAAGGCAATCGCCGAGGAAGATCGAGTTCGCCCCGGCAAAAAAGCAAAGCGCCTGCAGCTCGTCGCTCATCTCCGCGCGGCCCGCCGACAGCCGCACCATCGAGCGCGGCATCATGATGCGCGCAAGCGCAACCGTCCGCACGAATTCTATGGGATCGAGCGGCTCTGCGTCCTGCAACGGCGTGCCGGGAATGGGAATAAGAAGGTTGATCGGGACGCTTTCGGGGTGTTGCGGCATGTTCGCGAGCGTCACCAGCATATCGACGCGGTCCTTCGCCGCCTCGCCCATGCCCACGATGCCGCCGCAGCAAACCTTGATGCCGGCCGAGCGCACATGGCCGAGCGTATCGAGCCGCTCGGCGAAGGTCCGTGTCGTAATAATCTCGCTGTAATAGCGCTCCGACGTATCGATGTTGTGGTTGTAATAATCGAGGCCGGCGCGCCTGAGGCGTTCGGCGTCGCGGGCGGTTAGCATGCCGAGCGTCATGCAGGTCTCCAAGCCCAGCGCCTTCACACCCTCTACCATCGCGCAAATCGCATCGAAATCGCGCGCCTTGGGGTTGCGCCAAGCCGCGCCCATGCAATAGCGCGTCGCGCCCGCTTCTTTCGCTTTGCGCGCCTCCTCGATGACGCGGCCCACCTCCATAAGCTTGGAAGCTGTGAGCCCGGTCTTGTGATGAGCCGACTGACTGCAATAGGCGCAATCTTCCGGGCAGCCGCCCGTCTTCACGCTCAAAAGGCGGCTGAGCTGCACCCGGTTCGGATCGAAGGAGCGCCGGTGCGCCGAGTGCGCCAGAAACAAGAGGTCGTTGAACGGCCCCCGGTACAGAGCTTCCGCTTCCGCCCGGGTCCAATCGTGGCGCACGCCGGTATCGCTAGGCAAGGTGAGTCCACCCTCTCCCATTTTCGTATGTGCCGTGCTTGTAGACCGGCTCCGGCCGGCGCGCAACCGCGAGTCTTTCGCAGGCCGGGCGTCGCGCCAACGTTAGAGGTTGGGCTTCGCCTGGATTTGCCTGCGGCAAGAAAGATTGTAAATGAGCGACGAGAGCTTGCACAAAGTTGCCGATCTTACCCTTGAGCGTGTCCGCCGGCTCGAAGGGCGGCTGGAACTGGTGAACGATAAAATCGATACGCTCATGACCAAGATGGACGCGGCAATCGATATGATGGCTGCTACGCGGGCCGATATCTCGGCACTTCATACTGACCTCGCCTTCGAGCCGAATTAGCGAAGGGGGCGGGGCGCATCGTCATCGCGAGGCGGCATTTGCCGCCGTGGCGATCCAGAGCAGCGGTGATGACTCATGCCTCTGGATTGCTCTGATGTTCAAGGCGGCCAGCTCGCGGGCGATGGCGGTGACGGCAACGGCCTGCTTCTTCCCCTTTGCGGTCAAGGCCCGGTAGCGGGCGCAAAGCCGCGTTTGCGCTTTCCAGGCGATGTCCGCAACCGGCTTCGGCTGAGCCTCGATCATGGCCCGTTTGTCCGCGCCAAGCCGCGCAGGGAACCGG
>JBKQOR010000182.1:0-11436 GCA_052145435.1 Rhodomicrobium sp.
GAGCACAACCCGCCTTATCCCCATTCGCCTCTGAGCCAGAGCCAGCCAATGCCTGCAGCTTGCAAGCTTCAGATTGCAGCGCACGTCCACTTTTCCCACCATAGTTGAGCGTGGAATGGCAGCAGTGCTGAAATTCAGGCCAACGCCTTCCGCATCGCGGGCCGATTTCTCGATCAGATCGGCCGCTGTCATGCGGGCCAAGAACGGATTGGCCGCAATGGCGGCGCTGCTCAGGATATTCGTGAGCGCTTCTTCTGGCTTGGCGGTCAAAACCTTTTGCGCCGCTCCAGCACCTGCGAAAAAGGCAAGCCGCAAATTCGTGGGCGTGACAGCCGAGCCGTGATCCGCGAGATACCGGGCATTTTCCCGCGTGTACATCAGGGCGGCGTTGCGGGCAACTTCGGCGCTGGCCCGAAGTTCGAGGATCTCAGCATCCGATTTCCTTTCGATGACTGCAGGAAAATTTCGCTTCACAACGTCAAGGAAGGTCATGCTTAGGAACTGGAAGGGGCCATACGCCCCAGACCTTGGGTTTCTGGCGTATAGTCTGCCGCCGGATTCGGCGAGCATCAGGCGGTCTAAAAAGAGATTTTCGCTTTCGCTCGGTGCTGGGTCAACGCCGCCTTCGGCGAGGCAAGCGCCAATCGGGCTCAAGAAAAGAGACGCAAGCACGCCGGCAAGCCATCCCTCTATTCGCATTCGGCCTCATGCCTCAGCCGCCCGTTAGACTCATATGGCGTGCCACGGCCGGCTTTTGTGCACGCCGGTCGATAACAAAGTCGTGGCCTTTGGGTTTCCTGCCTATGGCTTCGTCTATGGTGGCGAAGAGAAGCTCATCCGAGGCGGAAGCCCGCAAGGGCGCGCGCAAATCCGCGGGATCGTTTTGGCCAAGGTACATAGAAAGCGTACCGGTGCAAGTCACGCGCACCCTGTTGCAGCTTTCGCGGAAATTATGGGTTAGCGGAGTGATGAAGCCGAGCCTGCCGCCGGTTTCGCGCACGCGAACATACCGGGCGGGGCCTCCGGTGCGATAAGGGATATCCTCAAGCGTAAGTTTATCCATGAGCTGCGCGCGCACCACCGAAAGCGGCAGGTATTGATCGGTGCGGTCGCCGTCGATTTCCCCCATCGGCATGGTCTCGATCAGCGTCAAGTCCATGCCTTCGCCATGGCACCAGCGAAGCCCCTTTGATGGTTCCTGGGGGTATCAGTCCATCGGCTACTTTGCGCCAACCTCGCGTTATGGCTCCCCGGATGACTTCCGCTATTTTGTCGACAAGGCTCACCAGGCCGGACTCGGCGTCATCCTGGATTGGGCCGGCGGACATTTCCCCAAGGATGGCTACGGACTTTCTTTCTTCGATGGTACGTGCCTTTACGAGCATGAGGACCCGCGCAAGGGCGAACATCAGGATTGGGGTAATCACCGCGCCGCTTAAAAGAAATGGTCCCAGCCTGAAGCGATGCCTGCCTGCGCTGTGAATATTGCGAGACCGGCTGGGAGACGCTGTGCGAGAAGCAACACAACACCGGCTATAGCGTCAATGGCGGCTTTGCCGAATACATGATCGCCGCGGCGCCCTTCACCGCGAAGCTCCCGCAGGGCGCCGATTTCGCGGAGATGGCGCCCATCCTGTGCGCGGGCGTGACGACCTATAAAGGGCTGATCGAGACCGAGGGTCGCCCCGGTGAGTGGGTCGCAATCTCTGGCGTCGGCGGGCTGGGCCATGTCGCGATCCAATGTGCGAAGGCAATGGGGCTGCATGTCGCCGCACTCGATGTTGCACCGGACAAGCTTGCTCTCGCCAAAGAAGCCGGTGCCGACCTCGCCGTGAACGCTACCTCAGCCACTGCAGCGGCCGATATCGTCAAGGCGACGGGCGGCGGCGCGCATGGTGTGTTGGTGACGGCCGTCTCGCCTCCCGCTTTCGCCCAAGCCCTGCGCATGGTCCGCCGCAAAGGCACGGTGAGCCTGGTCGGCCTGCCGCCAGGAGATTTCCATACTCCTATCTACGACGTGGTCTTAAAGCGCATCACGCTGCGTGGCTCGATTGTCGGCACCCGGCGGGACCTCGACGAAGCCATTGCCTTCGCCGCCGAGGGCAAGGTGAAGGCCGATATCCGCAAAGCCCCGCTCGATGCTATCAATACGATCTTTTCCGATCTGAAGGCCGGCAGGGTGGAAGGCCGCATGGTGCTCGATCTGGCTGCGCGGCCGACGGCATAGGTGCAGCGGGCCACGGGCGTGTCAGGCTTTGCCCGGGCAGGAACTCTGGCATTGGAGGCTTCAAGAAGGAAAGCGAGATTGGCGGATCTCTGGCGGCTTACCAGCCTGGATGGAGAACAGATATGGATGAGACAGCAGTCTCGATGCCGGACGAGGCGCCGGTCATACGTACGGTCGCAATGCCTGCCGATGCAAATCCGGACGGCGATATTTTTGGTGGCTGGCTGATGTCGCAGATGGATTTGGCCGCGGCCAGTGTTGCCGCCAAAGTCTCGCGCGGACGCGTGGCCACGGTGCATGTCGAGGCCATGGAATTCCGCCGTCCCGTGTTCGTCGGCGATGAAGTGAGCCTCTTCGCCCGTATGGTTAGCCGGGGCCGGACCTCTATGAAAATCGAAGTGGAAGCCTGGCGGCGCGCACGAGCTGGTGAGGTGACGTGACTGAAGGGGTTTTCGTTTACGTCGCGATTGGAGAAAACCTCAGGCCCCGGCCGTTGCCGGAGTAATCTGTTGGATTTGGTTGCTATTCTATACCGCGATCAGCTTCGGGCGCGTTTAGAGTCGGACGCCCGGCCCGGAGGCCTCTTAGTCCAAGAAGCGATTATGTTGGCCTTATGGTCAGGTATCGATGTTCGGGCTGCCGGCCGGAAGCGGGACCAGGTGCGCCGGCGGCTGCGGGATCGCGATCTGCGAGTGGACGCTGAGATCGGGCCGGACGTGCACGAGTTCGCCGGGAGCGAGCATGCGCCAGCCGCTCTCTCCGTCGAGCTGCTCGGAGGCGATGACGACCGAGGCCACGGTTTCCAGCTCGGGTACGTGCACCGATGACGTCGCGCTGCGGACATGCAGCCCCGGTGCTCCTGGACCCGAGCCTGCCGGACGCTCAAGGATGTGCAGAGGGGCGTGCTGGCCCGGGTAGCGCAGCGCCCACAGCTCACCGGGGGCTGCCACGATGGTGTTCAGCGCCGAGACCGGCAGCCGTGCGGCGATCCAGCTGGCCGCGGCCGTGATCCCGGCCCCGGCGTCGCCGCCGTGCGCGTCGGTCTCCTTGGTGATCAGCGCGAAGTACCGCTCGGAGTCGGTCTCGCCGAGCACCAGGCGAGCATAGGAGCCGAGCTCCTTTTCCAGCTGGGCGAGCTCACCGAAGCTGCCGTTGTGCGCCATCAAGCGGCCGTTCATTGCGAACGGCTGGGTGTTTTGCACCGTCCGCCCGCCGGCCGTCGCCCACCGGACGTGCGCCACGAAGACCGGGGACTCGGCCTGCCTGGCTTCGCGGATGAATTCCCGGCCGCTGAACGCCGGTTCGGGCTGTTTGTCGAGCACGGGCTCGCCCGCGGGGCCGAAGAAGCCAAGGCCGGCGCCATCGGCGTTGCGGTGGCTCTGCGCCCGCAGCGAATCGGGGGCCTCCAGCAGCCAGAATGCCGCCTTGACCCGGGCGTTGCCCGCAGTCAGCCCGAACAAGCGGCACATGACGTATCCCCAGATCTTTGCACGCCGATTGACATAGGCCCTTCGCTAGCATGCGGCATCGTTCATTTAATGATGAAAACCAGACGCTTCCGCTTCAGTCAGAGGCGTGTGGACAGGGTGCTGGCGAAAGTGGCCGAGGGCCTGTTTGATGTCGCCGGCCAGCAGCGAGCACAGATCCCGCATTATACCATGGCGGACGAGAACCTGCTGGATCACAACGCCTTGGCAGTTCGCGGGCAAAGGGTAGGCTGGCACTTGCCAGCCGCGGTTGCGTAGCCGGTCCGCCAAATCATAAAGGCTGAAACCCGGATCGGCCTGTGCTTTGATCGTCCAGCACACTGCTGGGATGCCCCAGTGCATGCCGCCGCCATAGATGACTTCAAAAAACCCCAGCTTCTCGATTTCATGGGCAAGGTACTGAGCCGACTTATAACAGGCGGTGTGTATTTTGCGATACCCTTCTTTCCCCAGGCGAAGGAAGTTGTAATACTGGCAGACGATCTGCCCGCCCGGCCGCGAGAAGTTCAAGGCGATGTCGCACATATCGCCTCCCAGGTAGTTCACCCGGAAGATCAGCTCTTCGGGAAGATCCCGCCGGTCGCGCCAGATCACCCAGCCAACACCCAAGGGCGCCAAGCCGAATTTGTGTCCTGAGGCGTTGATTGATTTCACGCGCGGCAGGCGGAAGTCCCAAACAAGATCAGGCGCACAGAAAGGAGCAAGAAACCCGCCGCTCGCAGCATCCACATGGATAGGAATATCCAATCCGCTTGCTTCCTGATACCGGTCCAATGCGGCGGACAGCGCCTGCACAGGTTCGAATTGCCCTGTAAAAGTCACCCCCAGCGTTGGCACTACACCGATGGTGTTTTCGTCGCAACGTTTGACGGCCTCCTCGGGTGTCATCACCAGCCGCCCCGGCTCCATCGGAATCTCGCGGTGTTCGATATCCCAGTACCGGGTGAATTTGTGCCAGCAGACCTGCACCGGCCCTGTGATCAAATTCGGTTTGCTGGCCGGCCCCCCGGCTGCTTTCCGCTTTGCTTCCCAACGGCGCTTCATGGCCAGGCCGCCCAGCATGGCAGCCTCACTCGAGCCTGTGGCCGAGCAGCCGATTGAGTTGGCGGCGGCGGGTGCGTTCCAAAGATCAGCCAGCATGTGGACGCAGTGTGCTTCGATTTCAGCTGTCTGCGGATACTCGTCCTTATCGACGATGTTCTTGCCGATGCACTCGTCCATCAATTTATGCAATTCCGGCTCCTCCCAGGTCTGGCAAAATGTGGCCAGGTTCTGGCGCGAGTTACCATCCAGCATCAACTCGTCGTGGACACCCGCATAAATCACACGCGGATCGCGTTCGGGTTCAGGAAACCTATACTTCGGCAGGCACCGCGAAAGGTCCGCAGAAGCGTAGATGTCGCCGTCCAGTATGTGCCGGATTGTATTCTTGTCATGCAGGGCCATTTTTGCTCTCGGGTTTCAAATCGAATAGTTCGCTACGGCTGTTGAATCCTAAAGAGGGTAACCGCCGACGATATCGAACCAGATGAAAATTGACCCGCGTGACTTATGCGAGCCGCGCCGGCCCCTCTCCGTATTGGAATGTCTGAAGCCAGTTTGAGTTGCGATACAAAATGACTTTCGCGCTCTGGACAATGCGTGAGGACAGCAAAAAAATCAGGGCTGCTGAACGCCTAATTGCGGACTGCCCCGGAAACGAGCCGCACTCGAACATTGGGCCAGGAGGAGACTCAACTCCCTTCTTGGGTTCGATGCAGTGTCTGATCGAAGCGGAAAAGGCTTCAGGACGCGTCAGACCCGAAGTCGATACGCACCTAGCGTCCGCACTGGTCATCGGCGCGCTGGGACAAATTGCGCGGATCGCGCATTTCAGAGAGCTTCCGAAACAGCCAAACGCCCTGGCAGACAACCTGATCGATCACGGCCCGGGATGTTACGCCTCCGATAGAATTCGCGGTAATTTCTGGAGAGAAGTCTGCGGCTCGCAAGGTTTGGAGCGGACGCGGGAAAATCTGGCATGCGGAGAGCGCTTCCGGCGACCGAAGCCGGAATGCGGTGTCTTTCCGTCCCGGCGCTATTGCGACAAGCCGGGGATGGGTACGCCAAAGGTTTGGAGAATGAGGAAAGCGTTGAGCAGAAGGATCGCGGCGGTACCTACAAGTGCTGCAACATTGGTTATTGGCTGATTGACGAACGGCCCCATGATGTCCGTGCGCCGCGTAAACATCAGGAGTGAGATCATCGGCAGCGGCAGAGCGATACTGAGGACGACCTGACTGATAACGAGAGCATTCGTGACGTTCACGCCGTAGCCAACCACAATAAATGCCGGGATCATAGTCACGGCCCGGCGTACCCAGACCGGGATGCGAAAGCCCGCGAAGCCCTGCATAATGACCTGGCCGGCCATCGTGCCGACTACCGAACTCGATATACCCGAGGCCAAAAGCGAGACGAGGAAGACGCTTGCAGCGGCCGCGCCGAACAACGGCGTCAGTGTGTGATAGGCAGTCTCGATTTCCGCGACATCGCTGTGACCGGCGTGAAATGCACCCGACGCCATGATTACCATCGCCATGTTGACGGCACCGGCTAAGGCGAGTGCCACGATCACTTCGATGTTGGAGATCGTCAAAAGCTTGCGCTTGCTACTTTCATCAAGGCCCGGCGTCCGCGCCTGCGTGAGGCCGGAATGCAGGTAGATGGCGTGCGGCATAACTGTCGCACCGATGATGCCGACCGAAAGCAAAAGCGCTTCCTGATCGGGAATCTGAGGGGAGACGGTACCCATCGCGGCCGGCATCCAATCGACAGGCACGATGAAAAGTTCGACGATGTAGCAAAGGCCAATAATAGCGATCAAACCGCCGATCACGAGTTCCATCGGCCGAAATCCATGCTTCTCGATTGTCAGGACGGCGTAGGTCACGATCCCCGTGACGATCATGCCTGCAAGCAAGGGGATACCAAACAGGAGCGAAAGTCCGATGGCTCCGCCCAGGAACTCGGCGAGATCGGTTGCCATCGCCGCGACCTCGCTCACAGCCCACATGGCATAGACGACCGGCCGCGGAAAACGCTCGCGGCATATCTCCGCCAGATTTTGTCCCGTCACAATCCCAAGCTTGGCCGAAAGCGCCTGAAACAACATGGCGGTGAGATTGGCGCCCAAGACAACCCACAGAAGGCTATAGCCGTATTTAGCGCCTGCCTGGATGTTCGTGGCGAAATTGCCGGGGTCCATATAAGCGATGGACGCAATCGCAGCTGGACCTCCGAGGGCAAACCAGCCGCCGATCCCCCGGCGCCGCCCGGCGAGGATCTCCCGGACTGTTCCTGTGGTGCGTTCGCTCAGCGAGCGTCGCTCAACCGCAACTTCGCTCATACTGGCTCCCTCATGTATCTCACATCGGTGCTTAAAATATAGCATTTGCTATAAATGGGCATATGACTTCGCACCTGTCAACCTTGGCAACATCATGTAGCATCATCTACGACATACCCGCTGGGTTGAAATACGCTCTCCTGGGGTGCAGATTTAGCCAACTCATAGCCGGAAGAATCGGAATCACGTTGTCTGCTCTATTCTAGCGTCACAAAGCACTGGGAAACTGGGAAAGTGACGCGATGCCAGGACCCTCGCACCAGGAGACCTGCCATCACAGCCGTCAGACAGACGGGGAGAATGAACCATACCCAGCACTTTCAAACAAACGCATCCCTCGCCAGATGGGTCTTTGCGCCTATTAAGCCTTGTAAGGCTACCCCGGTTTTAATTCCCTCAAATATTGCCGCAATGCCTCAAGTGTTTCCTGGCTCACGTGATGCTCGATGCCTTCGGCATCGATCCGCGCGATATGAGCGCTGACGCCAAGTGCGCGCAGAAATGTCTCGACGGTTTGGTGGCGTTCGCGGCTTTCGCGCGCAAGGCGCGCTCCGGCCTCGGTCAGGAATACGCCCCGATAGCGTCTTTGCACGGCGAGACCCTCGGTGGTCAGCCGCCGGAGCATCTTGGCAACCGTGGGCTGAGCCACACCAAGGCGCGCGGCGATTTCAACTTGGCGCGCCTCCCCTCCGGCCTCGATCAAATCGGCGATCAGCTCGACATAATCCTCCACGAGCTCATTCCGCCGCGCTTTCCGTGTCTGCCGGAAGCCCTCTGAGTGCGCATCGGCATCAGGGAGCAGTTCCTCTCGTATTGGCTGACGGCGTGTGGGAGGCACGGCGGTCCCATCCTTCGTAAGAGCTGGCAAGGGTCTATAGCACCGATTCAAATTCATGCTCGAGCATTTCGGCGCGTGCCAATCCGAACGCCTGGATAATCCTGCGTCATGCGATTATGGGGTGTGCTATGAGTTATAGCCTCTTGCATATTCGCTAGCAACTCCTATAATTTTGCTGAAGCGGCCTGCATTCACGCCTCAGGAGTACATTCGATGACGCAAGCGGCTTCGACGGTCGAAAGACAGCCCAGCATTGAGATGAAGCTACGCGAGGCAGGCTTGCGCCCAACGCGGCAGCGCACGGACCTGGCGCGGCTGCTATTCGGGAACGGCAACCGGCACGTCACCACCGAGATGCTGCACGCCGAGGCGCCCGGCAAAAATGTCTCCGTCTCGCTTGCGACCGTCTACAATACGCTGAACCAGTTCGCGCGCGCCGGCCTTCTGCGCGAGGTCGCATCGAGGGCTCGAAAGCCTATTTCGACACGACCATTACCGATCACCGGCACTTTTTCTTCGAGCATGACGGGCGGCTCATCGACCTCGGGCCGGACGAAGAGGTGGCCGTCGCCGTGCACAAACTGCCCGAAGGCATGAAAATCGCCAGGATCGATGTGCTGATTAGGCTGGTGCCGGATAGCCTAACCTAAAAGATGAACCGATCAGTCCCTGCCAATTTTCATCACAATGGCAAGTGCGCTTGAACATGATCACACGCCCGAAGCGGTCCGGCTGCGTCTGGAACGCGGGGCCCGTATCAACTATTTGCGTGATTGGATCTATGGCGCAATCGATGGCGGGGTCACGACCTTTGCAATCGTGGCCGGGGTCGTTGGCGCGAACCTCCCCTCAGCGGTCGTGCTGCTGCTCGGCTTTGCAAATCTTGTTGCCGACGGATTTGCCATGGCCGCGAGCAACTACAGCGGAACAAAGGTGGAGCGGGATGAATACAAGCGCGTATTGGACATCGAGCAAAAGCATATCGCTTTGGAGCCGGAAGGCGAACGCGAAGAAATCCGCCAAATATTCGCCGCCAAAGGCTTTGCAGGAGAAGACCTTGAGCGCATCGTCCAGTTGATCTCGCAGGATCCCGAGCTTTGGGCAAAGACGATGGCTGTTGAAGAATATGGCCTGGCCCCAGCGCCTAGATCGCCAGCGCTGGCTGCGCTCAGTACGTTTGCCGCTTTCATCCTCTGCGGGATCATCCCCCTCTTCACATTCCTTGCCGTTGGCGGTCTCGGTGCGTGCGTGGTTGCAACCGGAGCGACCTTCTTTGGCGTAGGTGCGATCAAGAGCCGCTGGTCGCCCACGGTTTGGTGGCGCTCCGGGCTTGAAACCCTTGTTATCGGCATGAGCGCTGCCGCTATCGCATTTGCGATTAGCTATGGCCTGCGAGTGTTTTTCCCCACAGCTCCCGGTTAATGCGGCGCTGAGCATAGGAACAGAGAGCGCTTCTTGTTGCCGCAAGCGCGGGTATTGCTTTCTTGGCGCTTTGGGAAAGAGGGCCATAAGCGGTCTCAGCTGCTGCTATTTTCGGTGCGGCCGCTTCTCGCCTTTGAGTCCCTTAGGTAGTCTCAAGCCTTACAGCAAGCGTCACATGTTTGATGGAACCAAGCCTCGCGGCCTTCTTTGATCAAAAGCCAAACGATAGCCAGCGATCCAACTCCATCGATCCACCAAGCGTCAAAGGCCCACTGAGCGGCAAGAGCGATAACCACAACGAAGGAAAGCCAGCCGCATGTCACCGCTTCCATTGCGTCGGCCCGGAGGGAACGGCTGCCAAGCTTCTCAGCAACGGCAATTTTGCGATAGGCAAGGCAGCGCATGGACGGGATTGCAGCCAAGGCGACAATGAGCCCTGGCCAAGAGAAGGTTTCGCCTTGCTGGGACCAAAGGCTCCAGATGGCCGCCGCTGTAACATAGGCAGCCAAAGCGAAGAGAAGGCCACCCGCAATCCTGCTAGCCCTACGTTCCGCGTCCTCGGAAAATGATTGGCCATGTTGCACTTCGGCCCGTAGCCGCCATATCAGGACGCCAGCCGAGGCCAGTTCAATCACACTATCCAATCCGAATGCCGTTAGGATAAGGCTGCCAGCAGCCAATCCCGATGCGATCGCAACAACAGCCTCAACCGTCATCCAGCCAATTGTCAGCCATTCGAGACGGAAAGCTTCCCGGACAAGCGCAGCGCGATCAACGCTTGGCTTCGATGGCAATATGATCGGGGGAGCAGCACAACATTCGCTTGCGCAGGCGTCTGCAGGTTTCTCCAGCTGCGTCACTCAATTTCTCCGCTTACTTGCCGATAAGCATTGTTTCTAATCTACACAAAGCGCCCCCGCAAGAATATGCAAACCATCCCATTCGGCGGCTGTGGGTCAACCTCGGGACAATGGCGTAGGGTTTCGGCGAGGCCGTTATCCCTCACGTAGCCGAAGGATTTTTTGCAGCCGCGAAAAACGGCGGTTCGGGCCAGGAGCCTAAGTGGCGGCCGAGTCGATTTGACCGCTCGACAGCCTGCTCCTTCATTGCTGGATGGAGCGGCGCGTGATACACGATTGGCATTCAACCGCCGCACCTTTTCGTTGATGTGTCGCTCTCCGACATTAACGGAAAGCGGCGAAGTGCTTGACGCCGGCTAAATCGCATGAACCCTAGACGGCCTGGGTCACAAGCGCTGTGAACAAAATTGGAGATTATCAATGGAGATCGACACATTCCGGCAATGGCTTTCGGAGCGCGGGTGCCGTTTTGACCCGCAAGTCCACCGTCGCGGAGAGGGACACGGACATCTGACGATCCATCGCGAGGGCCGTGTCGCGGAGCTGGCGTTGAGCGGATCGCATCATCACCTCGATGCGGATTTGGTTCGCGGCGTGTGCGAGAAGCTGGGGCTGAACGCATCGGAACTCCCAAAAGGCCGCGCCTAGCCCGTCGCGAATCGTGACGATGAATTCCCGCTCCCTACAAGGCGCATGCAATCAGGCGTAGCGCCTTGTGCCATTTCTGGCTGGCGAGTCCATGTTAGAACGCCTGCAGCGCCAAGCCCGCCGCCGGTTTTCGTGATAAGGTCATGCACGGGCTGATGCTTAAAGCGCGCCTTCGTTGGAAGCAAAGGCGCGCTCCGAAAGCTAATTCTAAGCCGCCTTTTTAAAGGCCTCGAGCGCCTTTTGGCTCGCCTTGTCGAAGGCGGTCCGGCTCTCCTCTAGGGCCGTTTTCAAGGCTGCCCAGGATTGCTCCCCGGCCTTCTGTCTCGTTTCCAGCTTCGATTTTGCGGTGTCCGCTTCTGTCTTCAAATGACCGAGGGCTGCATTGAGGTCTTGCTTCTTGCCTGCGGCAAAGGCGTTGACCCTTCCGTGCAGCGCGTCGATCGTCTCCTGCCAGGCTTTGCGTTGCGCTTCGGCACGCGCCTTGAAAGTCGCCTGCTGCTGCTCGGCATTCTGCCGGGCTTCGCTCATATATTTTTGGACGATGGTTTCGAAGGAGGTCCAATTGG
>JBKQOR010000183.1:0-3072 GCA_052145435.1 Rhodomicrobium sp.
CCACGCTTCTGATCGAGACGGTCTGGAAGGCCGCGACCCGGCGGCTCCATGGCGGCGGCGAGGCGCCCGAGCCCTTCGACGCGCTCGACGGCATCGAGTTCCTAGACAAGGTCATCGACATCGACCAGTCGCCCATCGGCCGCACGCCGCGCTCGAACCCGGCCACCTATACCGGCGCCTTCGGCCATATCCGCGACTGGTTTGCGGGCCTTCCCGAAGCCAAGGCGCGCGGCTATCTGCCCGGCCGCTTCTCCTTCAATGTGAAGGGCGGGCGCTGCGAAGCCTGCCAGGGCGACGGCGTCATCAAGATCGAGATGCACTTCCTGCCCGACGTCTACGTCACCTGCGACGTCTGCAAGGGCCACCGCTACAATCGCGAGACGCTGGAGATCAAGTTCCGCGGCAGGTCCATCGCGGACGTGCTGGAGATGACGGTGGACGAGGCGGCCGAGTTCTTCAAGGCCGTGCCCGCCGTGCGCGACAAGATGGAGACGCTGCAGCGCGTGGGGCTGGGATATATCAAGGTGGGCCAGCAGGCGACCACGCTATCGGGCGGCGAGGCGCAGCGCGTGAAGCTTTCGAAGGAGCTGAGCCGCCGCGCGACTGGCAAGACGCTGTATATCCTCGACGAGCCGACCACGGGGCTGCATTTCCACGACGTGGCGAAGCTGCTCGAGGTGCTGCATCAGCTTGTGGATGCGGGCAACACCGTGGCGGTGATCGAGCACAATCTCGAGGTGATCAAGACGGCCGATTGGGTGATCGATCTGGGGCCGGAGGGCGGCGATGGCGGCGGGCGCGTCGTGGCCGAGGGACGCCCGGAGGATATCGCCAAGGCCGAGGGGAGTTATACGGGACAGTTTCTGGTGGAGATGCTGAAGCGGCGGCCCGCGAAGCGGGTTGCGGCGGCGGTGCGGGCGGCGGAATAACGTGTTCTTGGAGGTATGGATGTTTTGGAAGACTAAAAAGAACGATAGTAAGATCAACGAGATATTGGATAGGGTAATCGCGGCCGTTAGCGACGAGGAAACACAAAATAAGTACGCGAACCCAGCCAAAGCAGACGGCACTACATGTGCGCCAAAGTGCGACCAAATCGCCGGTGCATACGGTGAATTTGGGAGAACCCCGACAAATCCGATACCGGTTAACGGCCCTCTCGGCGAGGTGACTTATCTGTCACTGTTGCGAAGGAGCGATGGAATGCCGTTTGTGTTTCATCGACTTGGTTCTCGGCACGGGCTAGATTGCTACGAAGTTATGTCACTTGATCGCCGGACGCGAGAGGAGCTCTGGTTTGATTTTTATTTCCTTGGGAGGTCTCGCAAGGCTCCGGAAGGGTACAGACTCGAATCCCGATTAGAGGCACATAATCTCGTTTATGGGACGAATGGGCGCTTGAAGAATTTCCCAAATGACACGTATGAAGGGGTTAGGAATTATCAAGAGCGCTTATTCAAACAAGTTTTGCTTCCCACTTATACCGTTCGAGCCTTCTGCCTCCCCGAATTCGAGAAAGTAGATTGGGCCTTTCTCAATCCGGCCTATCGTCAGCATCTAATGCGAAGTCGAACCCTTAGAACTTAAGACTTTTAAATCCAGTTTTGGCCAATGTTATCATTGCAACGGCTCAGCGCATGAAGCTCACCATCGAAACGGATCAGGAAAACGACGGTCACTGGATCGGGGAGCGCACGCCCATAACTAAGGCAACGGAGTAGCCATGGCTTTTTTAACTGGACTACTTTTAACGTTCTTCCTTGTTTTATGGATTTATCGCCTTGCTGTCAACGGCGATGAGCGGAGAAAATTTGCGAGTGGATTCGTGGATAAGCCTCTTGCCTCTCTGTATGTGTTAATTTGGCTGTCGTCCGTGATGCTGTTTTTCTGGGGTCTGCTGATCCCTCCTTTGGGCAAGCTTGAAATCGAACTTCTAGGGAACCCGTTTCAGCTATGGCAGTCTGCGCTTGTTATCTCTCTAACCGGATTTGTTATTTTCTGGTTTGTTGACCTTGGGTAAAAATGAGACTCACGATCAAAACACACAGCGAAGACGACGGCCGCTGGATTGCCGAAGTGCCAGAGCTTCCGGGCGTTCTCGCCTATGGCGCGACGCGGGAAGAGGCGATGGCGAAAGCGCAGGCCCTTGCGTTGCGGGTTCTAACGGGGGATTCGGCGGCGCAGGGATGAAGGCGATATCGCTCCGCTCGCAGCCGTATATGCGCGATGGACATTTCTAAATCCGCCGCCGCGCGCTATATTCAGCCCATGGCACAAAACCGCATCACCATCGACCCGGCCGTCTGCAACGGCAAGCCCACGATCCGCGGCCTGCGCATCACCGTGCAAACCGTGCTGGAATATTTGGGCGCGGGCGAAAGCCGGGAGGAAATCCTCCGGCAGTTCCCGATGCTTGAGCCGGAAGATATCAGCGCATGCCTCAGCTTCGCGGGCAAGCTCATGGCGCACAGCTATAGCGTTAAAGAAATCGCCTGATGGCGCGCTACATCATCGACGCCAATTTGCCGCGCTATGTTAGCGTGTGGGCGAGCGGCGATTGCGAGTTCGTCCTCGATATCGATCCCGCACTAAAGGATATCGATATATGGAAGTATGCAGCCGCCCATGGCCTTACCATCGTCTCGAAGGACGCCGATTTCGCCAACTTGGTATTCGCAAATGAGGCTGGCCCGTCAGTCATTCAGATGCGCATCGGCAACATGAAGTTTCGCGATCTCGATGCTTTCTTAGAGCGGACATGGAGTGACATCTGCGATCTGAGCGCCCGCCATCGCCTGATTCAAGTTTTCTTGGATCGCATTGAGGCAGTCAGTTAACAAGCCGTCATCAAGATCGAGATGCACTTCCTGCCCGACGTTTACGTCACCTGCGACGTCTGCAAGGGCCACCGCTACAATCGCGAGACGCTGGAGATCAAGTTCCGCGGCAAGTCCATCGCCGATGTGCTGGAGATGACGGTGGACGAGGCGGCCGAGTTTTTCAAAGCCGTGCCCGCCGTGCGCGACAAGATGGAGACGCTGCAGCGCGTTGGGCTCGGCTATATCAAGGTGG
>JBKQOR010000184.1:0-5587 GCA_052145435.1 Rhodomicrobium sp.
ACGGGCCGGGCGGGCTCGGCAAAACGCGGCTCCTGATCGAGGTTGCGGCGGGCTTGCGCGAGCGCGGTTGGGCGGCGGGCTTTCTCAACCGCGATTACCGCGACGAGGAAGCGCGCCGCAAACAGGCTTGGCAAGCGCTGGAGCAGCGCGTGCTGCACGGGCAAGACAAGGGCGTGCTTATCGTGCTGGACTATGCCGAGGCGCGGCAGCCCGAGCTGGCGGAGATCGCGCAGCTCATCCTGCAACAGCGCGAGAACCCCGCCCGGCCGCTCCGCCTCATCCTCCTCGCCCGCGCCGCCGGCTGGTGGGAGTGGCTGCGCGAGGAGCACGACGAAGTCGCGCGAGTGTTCCGCCGCACGCCGGAGCGGCCCGAGGCGCTCGCGCTGACCCCGATTGCGAGCGCGGCCGGCAGGCAGGCCCTGTTTGTGGAAAGCGTCAAAAAATTCTGGCCGGTCTTGCTGGCGCAAGGCTTCGTGAAACCCGTTGGCCCGCCCTCGCGCGACCGGCTTCTTCGCATCGCCAAGGGCGAAGGCTTCGAGCGCCCGCTCGCCATCCAGATGGAGGCGCTGCTCTGGCTCTGCGCAGCGCCAACCTCCGGCAATGGCATCGATGTGCAGCTCGACGCGGTGCTGGGCCTCGAACGCGCGCATTGGAACAAGCTCGCCGGGCCGCTGGACGATGATTCGCGGCGCGACCTGGAGCGCGGCGCGGCACAGGCCACCGCGGTCGTGGGCACGGATTCGGACGCCGCCACCGAGGCGCTGCTGATGGCCGACGTCTTCTATAAAGGCCGCCGCACCGCGCGCGTGGACGTGGCGCCCGCCTTGCGCAACCTCACCCGCGTCTATGGCCGCGTGGCCGGCGGTGCCGGGCCCATCGAGCCGGACCTGCTGGGCGAGCACCACGTCGCCGCCATCGCAGACGACGAGCTGATCGAGGGCTGCCTCGCCTGGATCGAAGCGCAGCCCGAGGCGAGCCGCGAGAAGCGCCGCCGCGATTTTCTCACCACGCTGCAGCGCGCCACGCGCGCCGAACATGGCGCCAAGGCCAGCGCCAAGGCGGCGGCCCGGCTCGACTACCTGATCCCGCACCATATGCCCGCGCTGGCCGGCGATTTCGTCGCGGTATTGACGGAAACGCCGGGCCAACTCCAAAGCCGCATCGAGGCCGCGCTCGATAGCCTCGGCTTCGATGCTCTACGCTCCCTCGACCTCGCACTACCGATTATGCACCTCCAACTCTTGGAGCTTGCTCATTCCGTCTCGTCGCGCCATGCCGCGCATGCGAAATCGATCGTCGAAAAATTTGAAGCGGACGCCGCGGACGCGGATCGCCAGGAATTTGCTCTCAACTGCGCTGCCGGCGCCCTTAATCAGTATGGCATCCGCCTTTCGTCGATTGGAAAACGCGAGGAGGCGCTTGCGGCGAGCCAGGAGGCAGCGGACATCTACCGGCGGCTTGCCGGAACCCTCCTGGCCGCGTTCCTGCCCGATCTGGCGATGAGCCTGAATAACACTGGGGCTATGCTCTCCAACCTCGGGCGGCGCGAGGAGGCGCTTGCGGCGAGCCAGGAGGGGGCGGACATCTACCGGCGGCTGGCCGAAGCCCTCCCGGACGCCTTCCTGCCCGCTCTGGCGGCGAGCCTGAACAACACTGGGGCCATGCTCTCCAACCTCGGGCGGCGGGAGGAGGCGCTGGCGGCGAGCCAGGAGGCGGTGGACATCAGAAGGCGGCTGGCCGAAGCCCGACCGGACGCCTTCCTGCCCAATCTGGCTACGAGCCTGAGCAACCTCGGCAGCAGGCTCTCCGACCTCGGCCGCCGCGAGGAGGCGCTAGCGGCGAGCCAGGAGGCGGTGGACATCTACCGGCGGCTTGCCGAAGCCCGACCGGACGCCTTCCTGCCCGATCTGGCGACGAGCCTGAACAATCTCGGCAGAGACCTCTCCAACCTCGGGCGGCGCGAGGAGGCGCTGGCGGCGAGCCGGGAGGCGGCGGATATGTTCCGACGGCTCGCCGGAACCCGCCCAGACGCTTTCCTACCCCGTCTGGCCGAAAGCCTCTGGACGGTAAGCCTAGCCTTCACGGGGCAAGAGCGCCCTTTGGAGGCTGCGGGGGCGCTAAAGGAGGCGCTTGAGATTCTCGCGCCTTTTGTGGAGAAGCTCCCGCTGGCTTTTTCGCAGCTCGCCGCAAATTTGATGCAAGCTTATGTGGCGGCGTGCCAGGCCGCGGGTGTGGAGGCGGATGCGGCTTTGCTGGAGCGCGTGCGGCGCGCGGCCTCAGCGGCGCAGCAAAGCGAAGAGGGGCCGGCCTGAACCGGGGTGAATCGGGAGTACCGCTGCCGGTAATTACAAATGGAAGTCATCCCGTGCGCAGTGCAGCGCGAAGCGGTGCTCTGCAGACACGGGATCCTAGCAGACGCAGCGCCCGTAAAGATCCCGTGTCTGCGCAGCGTCACTGCGTGCCGCAGCGCGCACGGGATGACAATCGGGGCGTTTGCCCTGAGCAAGGTGCACCAACTTATTGTCTTTCGCCGCGCTTGCCATTATAGAGGTGGTTTGAAACACCCCGAGTGCCGAAGGTTCGCAGCGCTTTCTCGCCGCACAATCGCGCTCACCTAGCAAAATAGAGATGATCATGGCGGAGCTTATCGAATTGAAAGCCACCGCGCGCGAAGGTACTGGCAAACTCGCCAATCGCGCGCTCAGGGCGCAAAAAATGGTCCCCTGCGTCGTTTACGGCGGCGAGACGGGTCCGGCCAATGTCGCGATGGCATACAAGCTCGTGTGGCAGCACTATCAGACCGGGCATTTCCTGCAGACGGTCTTCCTGCTCGACGTCGACGGCAAGCAGGAGCGTGTGCTGCCGCGCGACGTGCAAGTCGATCCGGTGCGCGATTTCCCGATCCATGTGGATTTCATGCGCGTCAGCAAGTCGTCGCGGATCGACGTCGAGGTGCCGGTGCATTTCGCGAATGAGGAAGCCTCGCCGGGCCTGAAGCGCGGCGGTGTGCTGAATATCGTGCGCCACGAGATCGAGCTTTCCTGCCCGGCGGACGCGATCCCCGAGACCATCACGGTGGACCTCACCGGCCTCGACATCGGCGATAGCATCCACATCTCGTCGGTCAAGCTTCCCCAAGGCGTCACGCCGGTGATCGCCGGCCGCGATTTCACCGTCGCCACGATTGCCGGTGCGGCCGCGGCCAGGTCCGAGGCTGCCGAGGGTGCCGAAGAGGAAAAGAGCGAATAGCTTTCACGGTTCTTGCATCGGGTTCGGCATCGGTCATGGGTGAAACGGGGAACAGAACATGAAGCTGATCGTCGGATTGGGCAATCCAGGGGATAAATACGTGGGCAATCGCCATAACATTGGCTTTATGGCGGTCGACGAGCTTGCGCGCGGCTACACTTTCGGGCCCTGGAAGAAGCGCTTCCAGGGGCTTGTGGCCGAAGGACAGATCGGCGTTGAAAAATGCATCCTGCTCAAGCCCATGACTTACATGAACGAGAGCGGGCGCTCGGCCGGCGAAGCGATGCGCTTTTATAAGCTCCCGGCGGGCGATGTGATTGCAATGCACGACGAGCTGGATCTGAAGCCCGGCGCGGTTCGCGTGAAAACGGGCGGCGGAAACGCCGGCCACAACGGCTTGAAGTCGCTTTCCGCTCACCTCGGCAACGAGTATGTGCGCGTGCGCCTCGGCATCGGCCATCCGGGCGACAAGGCGCTCGTCGCCAATTACGTGCTCCAGGATTTCGCCAAGGCGGACCGGCAGTGGCTCGAGCCGTTCCTCGATGCGATCGCGCGCGGGATGTCCCGGCTGGTGGAGGGAGGCGAGGCCGCTTTTTTGAGTGAGGCCGCACGCGGACGCGCTCAGTCCGCGGTAGCGGCGAAAATGAACGGGGCAAGCGCTCCGGCTACGCCTAAGATTGCAGCACCTGCGTCCAAAATTGAGGCCGTCCCGGACGCGGAAAAGAAAGCAGCGGCGATGGCCGCCGCGTCCCACCCGCTCCATGCCAAGCCAACCGGCCCAATTCCTGTCTTTGCGGCGCGCGAGGCTAGCGGAGGCGGAGCCGTTTCCCGGGCCGTGATGCTACCGGAGCCCGATCGGCCAGCACCCGTCGCAACCGAAGCGGCGCCAAGAGTCGAAGCTGCGCCGGCGCCCGCGCCTGTCTCAGCCGCACCGCAGCCGGCCGCGACCGTCACGCGCGAGGCCGCGCCCGCGCCCGTGAAGCAAGCGGCGCCTGCTTCCGCCGCAAAAGAGAGCGCGGCGTCCAAGCCGCAAGCCGCGCCTGCGCAGAAGAAAAAGGGCGGGTTTTTCAGTTGGTGGTTCCGCTCGCGCATTCGCGGGGGCTCCGGACACTAGAGCGCTGCCGCCTTCGATGGAATCAAAGGCGCGCTCTAAGCTTTCGTTTCCGCATGATCTTATCTCCAAACCGGTATCCGCTTTTGCGAATCGTGCTCTAAAAGGACGCTGATAGACTTTCCATGGGCTTCAAGTGCGGCATCGTTGGATTGCCCAATGTCGGCAAATCCACCCTCTTCAATGCGCTCACGCAGACGGCGGCGGCGCAGGCGGCGAACTATCCCTTCTGCACCATCGAGCCGAATGTCGGCGAGGTGTCCGTTCCGGATGAGCGGCTGGAAAAGATCGCGAGCGCTGCAAAGTCTCAGAAGATCATCCCGACGCGCCTGACATTCGTCGATATCGCGGGCCTCGTCCGCGGCGCATCGAAAGGCGAGGGTCTCGGCAATCAGTTCCTTGCCAATATCCGCGAAGTGGATGCCGTCGCCTATGTGTTGCGCTGCTTCGACGACGGCGACGTGACCCATGTCGAAGGCCGCATCGACCCGATCTCGGATGCGGAAACGGTCGAGACCGAACTTATGCTTGCCGATCTCGAAAGCTTGGAGCGCCGCCGGACCGCCGCGGAGAAAAAGGCGAAAGGCCAGGACAAAGAAGCCAAGGCCCAGCTCGCGCTCATGGACATCGCGCTCAAATATGTGACCGAGGGCAAGCCCGCGCGGCTTGCGCTGGCCGAAATCCCCGAAGCCGATCACCTCGCCTTCCAGCAACTGCAACTTCTGACCTCGAAGCCCGCGCTTTATGTCTGCAATGTTGACGAGGCGCACGCCGCTACCGGCAACGGTTACTCCAAAATGGTCCAAGACCGCTTCGGCGGCGAAGGCGCCGCCGCGGTGGTCATCTCCGCCAAGATCGAAGCCGAGCTTGCGCAGCTCGACGCCGATGAGCGCAAGCTTTATCTCGCCGATCTCGGGTTGGAAGAGCCAGGGCTCAACAAGTTGATCGCGGCGGGCTACGGGCTGCTCGGCCTCATCACCTATTTCACCGCCGGGCCGAAAGAGACGCGCGCCTGGACCATCACCAAGGGCACGGCCGCACCCGGCGCCGCCGGCGTGATCCACACCGACTTCGAGAGGGGCTTCATCCGTGCCGAAACCATCGCTTATCGCGATTTTGTGACGCTCGGCGGGGAAGCCGGCGCGAAGGAGGCTGGAAAAATGCGCCTCGAAGGCAAGGACTATACCGTGCAGGACGGCGACGTCATGCACTTCCGCTTCGCGAATT
>JBKQOR010000185.1:0-17580 GCA_052145435.1 Rhodomicrobium sp.
CTGAAGGGTATGACTCCAAACGGCGACGCCATTCCGGCCCCAAGTTCCGGCGGCAACCGATGAGAAGGCTTTCCGCGGCATCGGCAGTGCTATTCGCGAGCTGATGTTTCGCCCCTCCCGGCATTCTCCAGGGCGTCGAGGTCCACTCAAATTCGGCGGGATCCGGCGATTGCAACGAGGCCAGCGATCGCCAGGATCGCTCCGCGCCAAATCCACGGCGATTGATTGATCATGAAGCTGGATGCAGGATACGGGAAATAGCCGCTCCCCTGTCCAATCCAAATCAAGCCGAGCAAGGTTGCGAGAACTCCGGCCGCAAGCTACGAGATTCTCAGGATGCCCATGGTGTTCCCCTCCGTTTGGACAGACGATCACTCTACTGAAGTGCCTGGCGCAAGGTGCGTGAATTCTTTCGAAAAGCGTGAGGTCTCCTTAGGGTCAGCCTCTGGAGTGTAGGCGGCAAAAAAATCACGGCCGTTGAACACCTTATTGCGGACTGAACTGGAAAAAAGGTGATCTCAAAGTCCTCGCCAACTGCCGCCACTACAGGCCGCGCGCCCAGCCGGGCCGCAGCCGGGCCGCTTCAGGTGAGGCAATGGCGCTGCGCAATTCGTGCAGGAGCCGCGGCTTATCCGCACCCAGCCTGCCTTTCAGAATCAGCCAGTTCGAGGCGTGGTCGCTCCTAAATATGGTTTGCTTCAATGTCAGCGCGGAAACGAACGCTTCCATTTCCTGCATCAGGCCCAGCACGCTGAGCGGCTCCCAGTCTGGAAAATTGGCGCGCAACCTCTCCTCGCCCTTAGGAAAGCTCACGACTAAGGTGGCGAGATACTCAGGCTGAGCGGCATTGATCAGCGCCGCCGAATTTATCGCGTGCTGCTGTGTCAGCGCTTGGCCGCCGAGGCCGTTGAGGATCATCACCGAGCGCTTGATCCCTGCCTCGCCGAGTTTTCCAAGTGCCTCGAGCGTTGTCGCAGATGTCTCCCCTTTGTTCACCCCTGCGAGCACTTCGTCATCCCCTGACTCGGCGCCTACATAGACGAGGGATAGGCCAAGCGCGGCCAGCTCTTTAAGTTCAGCCGGCGATTTCTTACGCAGGTTGCGCGGCAGGCAATAGCTCGACACCCGCCGCACGGAAGGAAGTTCGCGGCGAATGGCCTCAAGCACTATCAAAAGGCGGCGTGTGGAGAGCGTCATCGCGTCGCCGTCGGCCAGGAATACACGCTTGACCTCGCTGCCAAATTCCTCGCCGCAGCGCCGGACGCTTTCGAGCACTTCCTCCTCGCTGCGGGGGCGGAAACGCTTTTGCGGGGCGGTGTACATGTCGCAAAAGGTGCAGCGATTCCAGGAACAGCCGTCGGTCACCGGCAGGATCAGCGAGTCCGATTCGCTCGGCGGGCGATAGACCGGAGAAACGTAGCGGACGGGGTCAATGGACATGCGTGGGTGGCGGCCTTGCTGGTGCTGGCGAGGGGCGAATCCGCCCCCTTGATGAAGACATAGTTCAATACGATGCCCGGCGAAAGCAAGCAGCGAGGATAGCCGGCCAGATCAACGCAAATCTTCAATAGGCCGGTTGATCACCCAGCAGCGGAATAGCCGGAAATGTGGCGGTCCGGCGCTTTGGGCCAATAGCGGCCATTCTGACGCAGGAGGTTTCTGTTGCTGAATAACAATACCCCCCGCTAATCGTCCGGATCGTCTGCACGAATAGAAAGGTGCCATAGAGGACGATCGAGACGGTCCCTATAAAAATCAGCTGCGATCGTGAGTAAAAGGGTCCCGGCACGGCTATCGTATAGTTGGGAAGCACGAGGGTGATAACGGCAAGCGTGCCGAGCACACTTAGGGCGGAGGCAGCGGCATTAGTCTGAAAACTTTGCTCGTAATGGCGCGCGCCTCCGAGGATGAGGCAGAGGCCGACGATCCCGTTAAGGACTAGCATAACCGTGGCGAAGACGGTATATCGCGGGCGAGCGCGTTACTGCCTTCCTTGGCCGAAAGCATAATAGAGACTATCAACGCTACCTCGATGACGGTAACCGCAACCGCGAGGACGATTGATCCATATGGCTCCCCCACACGAAGGGCAATAATTTCGGCGTGGTGGACGGATGCAAAGACTGCCGCACCCAGCAGCAAAGCGGCAATGCCGAACATATAGATCGATGCGGAGGGAAGCATTCCGCTAAACTTGCCGGCAAGGAAGAGCCATGCTGTGAGAGGCGCGGCCCATGTCCAGGCGGGAAATCTATCAGCGGCACGGCTATTGAGAGTCATCCGAAGCACATCGCCTTGATGGCGTCCTCGATAGGATCCTACGAAATCTAGTTGGATGGCTTTCCAACTCAGGTAGTGGCACTCATCGCTTCCTTGCCGGGGACTAGCGCTCGTTCTTTCGATCCAAACGAAGGATCACGGATGCCGAACCACCCCACATACAACGCCGGCAGGAAAAACAGCGTCAGAAACGTCGCGGCGACGATGCCGCCGATCATGGCGTAGGCCATTGGACCCCAGAACACCTGAGGTGCGATCGGAACCATGCCAAGACTGGCTGCCATCGCCGTCAAAAGAATGGGACGCATCCGATGCTTCGTCGCTTCGACCACTGCAGCCCATGGCCCTAGACCATCCCGCCGCATCTCATCGATCTGGGTAACAAGGATGATGGAGTTGCGGATGATGATGCCGATGAGCGCCAGTACGCCGAGGATCGCCACGAAGCCAAGCGGCTTGCCGGACCCCAAAAGGGCAACCACGACACCGATCAGCCCCAACGGAGCTACACTCACGACGAGGAACAGCTTTTGGAAACTTTGCAGCTGGACCATAATGAAGAACGCCATGATCAAAAGCATGACGGGTACGACGGCGATGATGGGAGCTTCTCCCTTGTGGCTTTCCTCGACGGCTCCGCCAACGGCAAGCGTGTAACCTGGCGGCAAGGCGCGCTTGAAGCTGTCGATTTCGCCGCTGAGCTGAGACACGACCGTTGCAGCTTGGATGTTATCCTTTATTGTGGCGCGCACGGTAACCGTTGACCGACGGTCGCGCCGCCAGACGATTGGGTGCTCGAGGCCGTAGTGAATCTTTGCGAATGACAGGAGGGGTACCGCGGCCCCGCCCTGCGCCGGAACCTGTAAGGTCTGCAACGTCTCAAGCGTGTCGCGTTCGCCGGCGCCTGTCCGGCCCACGACATCGATGAGGTAGATGCTGTCGCGCACTTGCGTAATGGCTGGTCCACCCACAATCCCGTTCAGGATGCTGGCAAGGCTTTGAGTGCTGATGCCAAGCTGACGCGCCTTATCCTGAGCGATGTCGACCCGAAGAACGCGCGCAGGTTCGTTCCAGTCGAATGTTGGCACTTCGAGATGGGAATTGGCGCCGACGATGTTGGCGAGCTTGAGGGCTTGCTCACGGACACCTTCCATGTCGGGCCCGCTCAGCCTGTACTGAACCGGGCGCCCAACAGGCGGTCCAAGCGACAAGGGCTGCACAAAGACATCGGTGCCCACAAATTCGCGGCGGGCAAAGTCTTTGAGCTTACGCTCGACGCGATCGCGCGCCTCAAGCGACTTCGTGACGACCACGATCTGCCCGAAGAAGGGATTCGAGAGCTGCTGATCGAGGGGAAGATAGAAGCGAACCGCACCCTCGCCCACATAAGACGACCAACGGTCGATGTCGTCGTCTCCCGCCAGAACCTTCTCGAACCTGTCCATCTGCGTCTTGGTTTCATGGATGGTGCTGTTCTGGGGCAGCGTCAGATCGACGAGCAGCTCCGGCCGGTCCGCCGCGGGAAAGAACTGTTTCTGTACAAAAGTCATTCCGAAGACCGCGGCCGCCAAAAGTGCACCGCAGAGACCGACGGTGAACCAGCGCCGGTGCATGGCGCCCAGAAGCACATGCTCAAAGAGTCGAACTGAACGGCTTGGATGGCTGGGATCATGTCTCGGAAGGGTCTTTGGGAGCATTGTAACGCCAATCAGAGGAGCGAATACAACCGCCACGATCCACGAAACCAAAAGCGCCGTCGCGATCACCACGAAAAGGCTGTACGTATACTCGCCGGCCTGGCTGCTATTCAGTCCTATTGGAATAAAACCGGCAACGGTGACCAGCGTCCCTGTCAGCATGGGAAAGGCGGTCGAGTGATAGGCAAAGGTCGCCGCGTCCTTAAGATTATCCCCCGCCTCAAGCCGGCTGATCATCATTTCGACGGTGATCATGGCATCGTCGACGAGAAGGCCAAGCGCGATGATAAGCCCGCCAAGCGAAATGCGCTGCAGTGAGATGTTTTCCATTTGCAAGGCAACGAACACGATGGCGAGCACGAGCGGAATTGAGAATGAGACCACCAGTCCAGCCCTAAGGCCAAGGCTGAAAAAGCTCACGACCAGAACAATGACGACGGCCTCGACGAGCGCCTTTGTAAATTCGTGGACCGATTCCTCCACGACGTGCGGCTGGTCGGACACGAGATGGATACCGACGCCAATCGGAAGGTCTGCGATGATCTCTTGCATGCGCTTTTGGAGATTGTCGCCAAACTGAAGCACATTCGCGCTCTTCTGCGCCGCGATCGCAAGGCCGATTGCCGGCTTCCCGTTATAGCGAAACAGCGCCTGTGGCGGATCTTCATAACCCCGGGAGATTTCGGCGACGTCGCTGAGGCGGAAATAGCGATCATTGACTCGAAGATTGATGGCGCGCAGGCTATCTTCCGAGGCAAACCCACCTGTAACGCGAAGACTTACCCGTTCGGGGCCCGCTTGCATCACGCCCGAAGGCTGAACGGCATTTTGATTCTGCAAGGTTTGGACGACGCTATTGATGTCAAGTCCCAGAGCCGCCAGTTTGCGGACCGAAAAATTAAGAAAGATCGTCTCGTTCTGTTCTCCGATCAGTTGCACCTTACCGAGGCTTGGCACATTGCTGATCTCTTTCCTTACATACTCAACATAATCGCGGAGCTGTCTGAAGCTTAGTCCGTCAGAGGTGAATGCATAGATGTTGCCGAAGACGTCACCGAATTCATCGTTAAATCCAGGGGACGTCACTCCTGAAGGTAGTTTATATTGAATGTCTTGGACGTGTTTGCGGACTTGATAGAACTGCCAGGGAACATCTTTCGTCGTATCTTTGAGATTGACGAAAATGGTTGTTTGGCCGGGTGTCGTATAGCTTTTTATATAGTCTACACTATCGACCTGTTCCACTTCCTTTTCGATCACATCGGTGACGAGGTTGATCATCTCCTGGACTGTCGCGCCAGGCCATTGTTGCCGGATCACCATCGTTTTGATCGTGAAGGATGGGTCTTCCTCCCGGCCAAGCTTCTCGTAGGCCATAAACCCGGCCACAGTCAAAATGATCATCAGGAACCAGACGAAGGAGCGGTGCTCGAGCGCCCACTTTGAAAGATTGAAAGACGTCATAGCGATGGTTCCTTTGGAGAGCGGACGCGCTGCCCGATGGTAAGGGAGTGAATGCCGGCGGTGACTACGCGATCGCCTGCGGCCAAGCCATTGGAGACTTCCACCGTATCATCCGCCTGTTTGCCGGTTGCGATCTCGCGCAATTCGACCGTGCTGCTTGGGGTGACGATCCAAACCCGCGCCCGGCCGTCGTCGTGCAGGACAGCGGCAGCGGGAATCTCAATGACTGGCTCGATTCTATGCGACTGGCTTACGGTCACGGTTGTGCCGAGCCGGAATGCCTCTGGGGGATGTTCCAGGCTCAGGCGCACGCGCTGGGTTCGTGTGGAAGCCTCGGCGAGGGGGGTGATCTCTCGAATTGTACCTGAGGTGGACACCCTTTCATCCATCAGCAGAGACACAGTGAAGGCTGCATCCTTCTGAATCTGACCTGTAAGCTCGGCAGGTACGTCGAACACAGCCTCCCGGACATCCGGCCGGGCGACGGTAACGACCGCTTGACCGGCGGAGACCACTTGCCCGACTTCAACGTCCCAGGAGGAAATCACGCCATCGTACTCGGCCCTGAGCTGCGTGTATCCGAGTTGTTCCTTAGCTTTCCGCAAGCTCGCAAGCGCTTGATCGAGCGCCGCTTGGGCAGTTTCGCGGTTCGCGATCGCATCGTCCACTTGCGCCTGAGTTGTGCCGCCGGTCCGATCGGCGAGAAGCTTCCTCTTCCGCTGTTCATTAGCTTGTGCATTGATCAGGGTTGCGCGTGCGTTCGCGGTATCTGCTTGCGCGGATGTGACGGAGAGCAGGGACAGCTTAGGATCGAGCGAGGCCAACAGCTGCCCCGCTTTCACGAGATCGCCGACATTCGCGTTGCGCATCACAATCCGCCCCGGAATTTGAAAGCCATTGGTACTTTGATAGCGAGGCTGGATGGTACCGGTGAACGGGCCGAAAACCGCCGCCGTTGGAGGTTCGACGAGCATTGACAAGACCGGGCGCGGCGGCTGGCTCGTCTGTTTTTCCTCTCGCTCAGAGCAGGCGGTTGCGAGAAGGCACAAGGCGACGCCCGGAATCACGGACCACTTTTGGAATTGGCCCCTGTTCATTGCGCGCTCCCATTCGCGATGGCAACTTCTTGCCCCGGACGCAAAAACTGGATTCCAGCCGTTACGACTTTGTCGCCCGGCTTTACGCCACCTGAAACAACAAGCTCTTTGGTAGCGAAGGCTTCAATCGAGATGGGCTTGGGAAAGACGCGATTGCCTTCCCCTACGATCCAAACGGCTGGCTGTCCTTTCCAATCGTACAAGGCGCTCCAGGGGAGGACGATCGCGTCGTCCCCCTCCAGCCTCGCCCTGCCGACAACGGCCGCACCAAGGGTCATCTCCGGCGGGGTCGTTGTGAGCCCCAATTTGACCCTGACGGTTCCCGATTTCGCATCGACAGATGGCGAGACCTCACGTAGGGAGGCGGTCGTCTTCACCTTGGGATTGGCTTGCAGGACAATATCCACCTGCCCGGCTCTCGGACGAGTCCCGAGGAGAGCTTCATAAACGTCGAAAACCGCGTCGCGAGGACCATCCGCGGCGAGCGTGAAAATGGTTTTTCCAGGTTGCACCACCTCTCCCACCTCAGCAGCGCGTCCAACGATGATGCCATCGGCTCCCGCTCGAAGCTCCATGTAGGAGAGTTGCTCTTCCGCAGTTTTGAGTGCGGCCTTCGCGGCATCGACGCGAGCCGTTGCGGTTTCGAACGATGTCCGTGCCTGATCGTAAACGGCACGGGGGGTATACCCCGCTGCTAGCAGCGATTTCTGGCGTTCAAAGGCCGCTTTCGCTTGCACGAGCACCGCCTCTGCCGAGCTGACGGCAGCTTTGGCGCTATCGACGTCGGCTTTTTGATCGCGCGGGTCGAGGGTGGCCAGGACCTGATTTGCGCTGACATGGTCGCCGACCTCGGCGGCGCGGCTGTTGATTCTACCCCCGGCTGCACCACGAAAGGAGAGGGAAGTCTGAATACGGGCTTGAATCGCTCCAGTCAGCCTGATTTCGCGCGTGAATTTGGAGGTTCCAGCGACCACGGTACGGACCGGCATGGGCTCCGGACCCGCCGCGCCTGCGTCTTGTATTAAAAAAATGGGGAGTAGTGACGCAGGTATAAGCATCCGAATTCTTGTGACGGCTCTGCACATGACTCGCTTTCCTCATACTGTCCTGAAATGGCTGTCCTTCCTCTAAGCTGCCGCCGGCATAGCAAGGGGCACCTCGCACAGAGGCAGCCCTGCCGCTTCCACGCGCTCCTCCGCCAGGCCGGTCCGCCGGGTCAAATTGAGAGCGCAGTTGATCAAGCCGACATGGCTATAGGCTTGCGGGAAATTGCCCAGCATGCGGCCAGTCAGCGGATCGAACTCTTCGGCGAGCAGGCCCACATCATTGCAGCGCGCAAGCAAGCGCTTGAAAAGCTTCCTGGCATCGTCATAGCGGCCCTGCAGGACGTAGTTGTCCACGAGCCAGAAGCTACACGCGAGAAAGGCTCCTTCGCCCTCGGGCAGGCCATCTCCGGGATCTTCGGTTTCGTACCGCAACACGAATTCGTCCCCGATCAAGAGCCTGTCCTCGATTGCCTTTACCGTGCCTCGAACGCGTGGATCGTTCGCAGGCAGAAAGCCTACAAGCGGGAGCAGCAGCAGGCTGGCGTCAAGCCGCTTCGAGCCGTAGGCCTGCACAAAGCTGTTGAGGCCGGGATCGAAACCACGTTTACAGATGTCGGCATGGATTTCATCGGCAACCTCGCGCCACCGCCGCCCTGATCCTTTGGCTTCGGCCTCATGCTCCTCCGCCGCCCGGTCGAAGGCCACCCACGCCATGACCTTGGAATGAACGAAGTGCTGCCTCCCGCCGCGCGTTTCCCAAATGCCTTCATCCGGCTCCCGCCAGGCCGCCGCGAGATAGTCCAGAACAACCGGCCGCAGAGCTAACCTGCGCTCGCACGGCTCAAGGCCGAACTTACGCGCTTGAAATATCGCGTCGGCAACCTCACCGAAGATATCAATCTGCAGCTGCTCATAGGCCCCATTGCCAACGCGCACAGGCAAGGATTTCTCATAGCCGGGCAGCCAAGGAACGGTCAGCTCAGGGAGCCACCGCTCCCCGCCCACGCCGTACATGATCTGGACCTCGCGCGGGCTGCCGGCTACCGCCTTGATAAGCCAATCCAGCCACGACCGCGCCTCGTCGTAGTATCCGAGGTTCATGAAAGCCTGGAGCGTGAATGTGGCGTCCCGCAGCCAGCAATAGCGGTAATCCCAGTTCCTCACGCCACCCAGCTGCTCAGGGAGCGACGTGGTGGCCGCGGCCACGATCCCACCCGTCGGGGCGTAGGTCAGAGCCTTCAGGGTGATGAGTGATCTTTTGACTGCTTCCGTCCAAGGGCCCAGGCCGGGACAGCGTCCGCTCCACTCCCGCCAAAATGCCTCCGTGCGCTCCAAGGCATCGAAAGGATCGATTGCCGGCGGCGGGCTTTGAAATGAGGGCCCATAAGAAAGCACGAAGGGGACAGCCTGCCCCGCCCCGACCGTGAATTCACCGTGTGTTTTGAGGTCTTCACCGTAAAGTTCCGCCGAACTGCGCAGCACCAGACGCTCCGGCCCGGCTATGGCATTGATCCCGCTGTCATCGAGCCGGTTGATCCAGGGCACCATCGAGCCGTAATTGAAGCGAACCACAAACTCGGTCCGGAAATCCACACGGCCCGACCGGCCCATCACAATCCGCACAAGATTGGCGCCGTCCGCGGGAGGCATGAAATCGATGATCACTGCACGTCCCGTCTCCGTCTCAAATTCGGTTTCGAGCACCAGCGTACCGGGGCGATAGCGCCGGCTCACGCGGCGGGGCGGATGCTTGGGGGCGATCAGCCAGTGGCCATTATTGGAATCGCCAAGCAAGGCACCAAAGCAGGCGGGTGAATCGAAGCGGGGCCAGCAGAGCCAATCGATCGAGCCGTTGCTGCCCACCAAGGCTGCGGTTTTGCAGTCTCCGACGATCGCATAGTCTTCAATTGGGAGCGTCATTCGATCTACCTCGAAGATGATTTCAATGTGCGGGCGGCTCATTTGGTTTCCACACCCGGTTCCTGCTGTGCGCGAGGTGCTTCTGATGCAAAATGCACCCCGGTCTATGCGGAGCCGGGGGCGTAGTTTGCTGGCCGCAGTTAGCCGCGGCTATACCCACTGCCGGAGCAAACCAGCACGCGACTGTATGCCTTCCGCCTGGAGCTGTACTTGGAGGTGTAGTAGCAGCCGGAAGAGCCATTATCATCGCTTCCATATGCATAGACGCCATAACGGCGCCGCCACCTGCTACGGGCGTAACCATAACGCGCTGCATTGCCGTAGGCCGCCCGGTACCCGCGGGAACCACGAAAACTTCCCCGAAAACCGCGTTCACCGCCCTGGGAACGGATAGGACCAGCGAGGCGCGCGCGAGGACCAGGGCCAGCGAAGCGAGGGCCAGGACGTGGGCCGGCAAAGCGAGGAGGACCTCCCAGGCCGGGGCGAGGAAGAGCACCGAGGCCGGGGCGAGGAAGAGGAGGACCACCGAATGGCTGGGCGAGCGCGGCACTTCCAGTGATTACTGCAATGCCGAAAGTCAGGATTAGAAGGCTCTTCCGCGACATCTTTTTACTCCTTCGATTTTGATGCGGGTTTGAGTTATTAACTACTTATCCAGATATTCGCAGATGCGAGAAACTGATAAGGGCGCCGGCAGAATATCTTCTACCCCGCACTCCAGTGCGTCCCACCACAATTCGGGTATGCTGGTTGGACTTACGAGCGCGGCCGGAATGGGCTTTCCAATACACCTCACCACTTCGACCAAGTCTCTCCAATTGCCATCACTGAGCGCTAGTTCCGTAATGACAACGGTTCCATTGGGCGCCGAACCGAGCAATGCAGTAGCCTCCTTGATACTGTGTGCCCACTGCAATCCGATGCCGCGCGCTTCCATCTCCCGCTCCATGCCGGGTTCTGCTCTCGTTGCGCACACCACGATGACTGTCTTTGCTGGCGCTTCAGTGTGCATTTTCTTTCCCCTCGATCACAGGTTAGCCAACTGCGCCTTCGGAATGCCGTAAGTTGCCGTAAGCTCCCGTAAGGTCAGTGCTCGTTTGCATTCACTGCCGAGATTTTCTTGCTTTGTGCCATACAGTGCCGGCCTTGTAGCTCGTCTGTTATCTGCCGGCAGTATTGTAGCGTTGACGTCGCTGCCGTCGTGGCGCGCGGCGAGTGGCGAACTCGCAGGCAGGGATAGACATGCTGCCGGCCTAGGCGTATCATGTTGAATTTAATAGCTTAAACACGACTGGGTACGCTTCAAACGCCGTTAGAGAACCGCACCATGCCGGGCTCGTCATCAGCAGAAACGCCCCTAAACACGGCAGCGGACGGGGTACCAGCGGCGGCTATTCGCGAGCAATTGGCGCGGATTATGGATAGCCCAAAGTTCGTTTCCTCAGCTCGGCTATGCCGGTTCCTCACACACATCGTAAATCGGACAATTGGCGGAGATCTCGATAGTCTCAAAGAGTTCTCGATCGCAATGGAGGTCTTCGACCGCACATCCGAGTACGATCCGAACATCGACGCCATTGTGCGGGTTGAGGCTCGCCGCCTTAGAGCTAAGCTGAAGGAATATTACGAAGGTCCGGGGAGCAATGCCCCTGTCCTGATTGGCCTGCGTCCGGGCAGTTACGTGCCTATTTTTCGTTTGTTGGACTCACAGCCACAGAACCAGGGCAACGAAACCGGCGCTGCAACCCAAGCGCGGGCGTCCGTTGCTGTATTGCCGTTCGTGAACATGAGTCCTGAACTGGAGCAAGACTACTTTTGCGACGGGATTAGCGAAGAAATCATCGACTCGCTCACGCGCATTGCAGGATTGAAGGTGATCGCGCGGTCCTCTGCGTTCCAGTTTAAGGGAGCGTCCGTCGATATCCGCGAAGTGGGGCGGCGTCTCGATGCGGATGTCGTCATCGAAGGAAGCGTCAGGAAAGCGGGCGAACAGCTGCGGATCACGGCGCAGGCGATTCAGGCGGACTCTGGCCATCACCTTTGGTCCAAGGTGTTCCGCCGCGAGTTAAAGGATGTCTTTGCGATTCAAGAGGAAATCGCGCAAAGCGTTGCCGGTTTACTCCAAGTTGATCTGCCAGTGGCGCAGGCACGAGTAGGCCCGCCGGTCCGTGATCTCGAACGCTATACCAGGTACTTACGGGCCCGATTCCTCATAAATCAGCAGTCTCCCGAAACACTGCGCGCGGCACTAGAGCAGCTGAGGGAACTCATTCGTTTGTTTCCAGATTACGCTCTTGCTTACAGTAGCATGGCCGCGGCGACAGCCCTACTCTCGCATTTCGGGGTAGTGTCCGGGCGTGATGTGTATCCCGAAGTTAGGTCGAATGGCGAACGCGCCTATGTTCTCGATCCCGATTCGGCGGAAACGTGCGCGGTGCTCGGCGGAATTCGCGGCTGGTTTGAGTATCGTTGGGATGAAGCCTTGAAGCTGTTCGACCGGGCGCTCCAACTGCAACCCGGCTATGCACCCGCTCACGTTTTTCGTGCCATGACTTTGCTGTGCCGAGGGAACATGCAGGCAGCAGAGGCAGGGCTCCTTCGCTCCACAGAATTGGATCCGCTGTCCGCCAGCGACTGCGCGCGGCTGGCATACCTTCACTACGTTAAAGGCGACTATTGCTCAGCTGCCGGCCATCTCGAAAAAGCGCTTGAGTTGGATTGCGACTATCCGGAAGCGTTATTTTACAAGGCGCTGTTGCACTTCCAGCAGCGAGATTATGGTGCCGCCGTCGAGTCGCTTCGCCCCACGCGGCTTCCGTTAAATATAGGCTTGTTAGCGGCAGCGTATGCGCTGGAAGGTAGTCGGCCTCGAGCTGAGAAATGCGTTGAAGAGCTTCGCCGGCTGGCAGCGAACCAATATGTGACTCCTCTGGCAGAAGCTCTGGCTGCGATCGGACTAGAAGACTTCGATCTGGCATTCCAGCGCCTCGATGAAGCAATCGATCACAAGACAAATTTCGTCAACCTGCTGCCGGCCGATCCGTTCTTTTACCCTCTCCGGAGCGATCGGCGGTTCGCGAGGATTCTGAAAAGACTGAATCTTCCAGCCTAACGCGGTCGCGTGCGGCGACTCGAGAACCTAAACTCCCGGCAGCATCCGCACTTCATCAGGATCCGAAAAAACTGAATGGGTATGCAGAAACGGGGCCGTAAGCTTCCGGTAGCTTACGGCTGATAACTGCAACCCGTTCCTCGATTGATGCACGATCCCATTCAGGTGCAACGGCGCCGGCCTGACCCTCGAACGCATTAGGGGGCCTGGCGGGCTGACTATTACGACGCCCTCCGCACCCTTCGCGATCGCGAAGTGCTGGGAACGCCCAGCAATCACGAAGGCGTCTTTTCGTTCGGCCTCGCCGTAGACGGACGTGAGCAGGAATGATTGTTTTCGACAAGCAGTAAGGAAGTAAAAATGCACGCAACTCAGCCCGGCAGCCTCGATGTGGATGAAAAAGCCCTCGCCCTATTGCTGGGAGAATTCAGTCACCGGATTGGCAGTCTTTTCACAGTTATCCAAGCAGCGGTCAGGCAGACGCAATCGGCCAGTGTCGAGGATTACCGGGCCAAGCTGATGGCGCGGATTTCTGGCCTTTGCCGCAACTATGAGACGAGCTTTCAATTAGACGGCGCCGGGCTTGGGCTTACTCAGCTGATCGAACAGACGACGCGCCCCTATACCGCAAATGGCGCTCTCGTCCTCGCCGATGGGCCCGATCTTGAACTCGACTCGAATCTTAAGCTCGCCTTGCATCTCGTTTTCAATGAGCTTGCCCTCAACGCGTACAAATACGGCGCCTTAAGTTCCTCCTCCGGCTGCGTCAAGATCGAGTGGAGACTTCGGCACCTGCGAGGCGCTCGCCAACTTGCCATAAGCTGGAGCGAGCATGGCGGACCGGAGGTGAAGCCGCGTGTGCATCGAGGGTTCGGCATGCGCCTTGTCGAGAAGGTGCTTGAGGGATATGGCGGGGTAAGGCTGCGCTTTCACCCGGCTGGCATTTCTTGCTTTCTTTTGATCGAGCTCAACGTGGCCCGGACTGGCTACGAGGGCGAAACGCCGGTGCCGAAGAGCCGCGCCCGGCGTCCGGCCAGGCATTCGATTGCCCGATTGACCGATGAGCGCTTTGCCCGCGTGATCGACACCAAAGAGCAAAAAGTCATGCATCGGCGTTCTTAGCCTGAAACTGACCTGAGGCGATCCCGGGCCGCGATAATTTCGGTGACCGGACCGAGCGAGAGCGTGCCGCAAGGCATGCTGAACGGACTGGCGACAGAAATTCCGGCCTTACCTCTTCGTACGTGTGTAGGTCCTGAAAGACAAGTCGAGGAAATGGCATGCAGCAGAGAACCAACACTCCAGATTTTGGTCGTTCGTCCGAAAAGCGGCGCATCGCGGTCGCGCTGCAAGGCGGCGGCTCTCATGGAGCTTTCACGTGGGGCGTGCTCGATCGTCTGTTGGAAGAGCCGGGCTTCGAAATCGTGGGCATCAGCGGCACCAGCGCCGGGGCCATGAATGCTGGCGTTCTCGCTGACGGCCTGCGCCGCGGCGGTGCCTCACAAGCCCGGTTGACTTTGCGGCACTATTGGGAGCATGTCGGCCGCCTCCCGGGCTACGGGAGCCTCTGGCAACCGGATCCCCAGCGCACTTGGCACCTCGACAACAACCCCGCTTACCTCTTGGCGGACATGCTGACGCGTATCTGGTCGCCCTATCAGACCAATCCTTCCAACTACCACCCGCTACGAAAGTTGCTGCAACGCATCGACTTCGAGGGGCTCCGTCATGATCCGTCAGCGGCTCGCGTTTTCATTTGCGCGACCAATGTCCGCACCGGACTCCGGCGCGTGTTCCATAACCCCGACCTGTCAGTTGACGTACTGCTCGCGTCCGCGTGCCTGCCGCAGCTGTATCAGGCGGTCCAAATCGGCGAAGACTTTTATTGGGATGGCGGGTACACCGGGAACCCGGCGCTCGCACCTCTCTACCTCGGCACGAGCGCGAGCGACGTGATCGTCGTAGGCATCAACCCTATCGAGCGCACGACGGTGCCGCAGACCGCGCGCGCCATCATCGCACGAATCGACGAGATCAGCTTCAACTCGACCTTCATGCTGGAATTGGGGGCGATAGCCTTCGTCGAGCATCTGATTAAGTCAGCTCACGTCCAGGCCCCATTCAGGCCCCTTTACGTGCATGGCATCGGCGACGAGGCGCTGGGTTCGTTTGGGGCGTCGAGCAAGATGAACAATGAATGGGGGTTTCTGCAGCATCTGCACGAGATGGGATGGCAAGCCGCCGATCGCTGGCTCGCGGAGAACCGTACGGCGGTCGGCAACCGCTCCACGGTCGATCTCTCAGGTCTTGTTCCGTCGAAAGACGGCTTGCTCACAAGTCCATCGTTGCGCAAGCAAATGCACCTTTCCACATCCGACACCGCAGCCAGGAGTGCCTGATATGAATATCAACGACGTGCGCCGCACAGCCTATGCAATGCCCCTGACTAATCCCGCGTTTCCGCGCGGGCCTTATCGCTTCTTCGACCGTGAGTACTTGATCATAACCTACAGGACTGACCGGGATGCACTCCGGGCAGTGGTTCCAGAGCCGCTCGAGGTGGCGGAGCCGATCGTGAAGTACGAGTTCATCCGAATGCCCGATTCAACCGGCTTCGGCGACTACACTGAATCGGGGCAGGTGATCCCTGTGCGCTTTCGGGGTGAAGAGGGTGTCTATGTCCATTCTATGTATCTTGATGACGATGCCGCCATCCTCGGCGGCCGCGAGCTGTGGGGTTTCCCCAAAAAGCTGGCTCAGCCGAAGATCACCCATGAAGGCGAGGTGATTGTCGGCACGCTGCACTACGGCCAAGTCCTGTGCGCGACCGCAACGATCGGCTACAAGCATCGCCCCGCAGATCGCGCAAGTATTCTCACCGCGCTGAAGCAGCCTAACTTTCTCCTGAAGGTCATTCCACACGTTGACGGCAGCCCGCGCATTTGTGAACTCGTGCGCTATCACTTAGAGGATATAAGCATCAAGGAAGCTTGGCACGCGCCCGCCGATCTGCAGCTCTTCCGGCACGTCATGGCCGACGTCGCTCGCCTGCCCGTGCTCGAGGTCATCTCAGGGAGCCACTTCGTCGCCGACCTAACCTTAGGCTACGGTAAGGTCGTTTTCGACTATATGGATGAGCCCGCATCCGCCTTGCGCAAGCTCGCGGCGGCCTAGTGCGAGCCAGAAAAGCCCTTGGAGGTCTTTTTTGGCTGCCTGCTTGTCTCCTTGCGACTTCTTTGCAGAGCCAATACAACCTACCTCGATAGCACCGTGGTGGGAGAGCTTTGCGCGCGTCAAATAGAAACCAGCTAAATATCTCGCTACTAACTTAAGATGGGAAGGTTTCATTTGTCACCAGCCACGACGGTTGACACGATGTGTGATTAGCTATGCGGGCAACTATAACCTGTCAAATTGAAGCCGGCATCGCTCAAGCGCACGCTTGCCAATTTTTAAGCCTCAACCGGAATATACGCGCACGCCGCACATGCCGAGGAGGATAAGAAGCGAGATCGCGGCCGAGAAAACCGCTCCCCAGAGCGCCACGCCGTTAGCCAATTCCGTTCGCCCGCCATGGGTGAGCATTACCACTCTTGCGCCGGCAAAAAGATGCGAGATGGAAAAGAACACCGCCAGCCCAGCGGCACGAGGCGGATGTTCCACGTATCATGGATCAAACCGGCTGGCGCCCCGGTAGCGAAGTCCCAGCCGGAATCGACACCGAGGTAAGCGCGGGCCAGCACCAGGACCGCGTTAACGTGACTGATGAGGAAAAAGATCAGATAAACGCCCGACGCAATCTGAAAGGTGCGGAAGCCGCCGGTTACCTTTCCGGTAAGTTTCCAGGCCATGTAGGAGCCGGAAACAATGAGGAACAAGAACCCCATCAATAGGATCGGCTCGGCAACTGGCGAGCGGTAGACGTGGCGCAAGGTCTTCATAACCGCGGTGTGGGTATCGGGGCCGGCGAGGCCGGTCAGATGGTTGGCGAGATGAGCGCCTAGAAACACCACCAGGATTACCAGCGCCACCGCGCCGTGGGCCACATGGGCAGCGGCCCTCGCAGGTTTCTCCGGCTCGGTGGCGACGGGGATGCGTTTATCGCTCCGGGCGATGGCAACAATCAGGAAGGCCCAGAACGCCGCCAAGATCCAAATATCGGAAATCGGATTACCCAGCATATAAAGAACGACGCCGGTGAAGGTGAAGAGCGGTGGCGCCGCCACCGCAAGAAGGGCCACCCGGCGCGCCAAGAGTTCAGCCTTTGCCGGAATCTCGATTGCGGATAGGCGCATGGCAGACACTATCGCAATCGCGGGCACGGCGAACGCCAGGAACAGCGAAAGGCCTGCGGCCGCCAAGACAATAGCGTCATGACTCCCGCCGGTATCCATCGCAGCGACGCTGGCGTGGAAACCCTTCAGGGTTAGCGGGTAGACCATGGCTGAGAGCGGAGCGGCAAACCAGAAGGCCCGGGCTTTAACGCCTGCAGCCTCCAGCGTGGCAGTTGAGATGGGGAACGTCATATCGCGGCGGAAGCAAGCTTCGGGAGGGTCCCTCACTCATCTCCAAAGAGTTCCATCGGAGGACCGTTGCCAGACGAGTAGGAATTAAGCGCAGACCATGATCGTGTGCGCCGCCAAGCCCCGGCTGGGATCGTTTTGATCGGCGGCTGGATAGCACCCTCCGTCGGGCAATGCGGGCGTCACCCAAACCGCACTTAATGCATGGAACGATCACAGGTTCCCGCCGCAGTTAATTGTGACAAAATTATTAATACTGGTTGACACTTTGAATCTCCGTGCCCTTAAATACGGCCCTTCGCGTATGCGGGGCAAAAGGACGACAATAAAATCGATGAATACAACTGTATTCATCTTGAAATTGCGCTGTGTCTTGAGGAGGAGGTAAACTTATGCTTGTGCGTGACTACATATGCGAACATATTGACGAGTCTGCTTCTA
>JBKQOR010000186.1:0-3786 GCA_052145435.1 Rhodomicrobium sp.
GGTTAGGCTACTAAGCGGAAGTCTGTGGCCCGCAATTTTCAAATTCCAGCGCGCCTTCCGCCGGCTTTAGAGCGGCTGTCTCTGCCCGCCATTTTCCAATTTCCGTTTTTGTGCGCCAGAGACCGGTGAACGCCGAATGCATGGCACCGGGCAAGGATCGATTACGGCCAATCCGGCAGGGCGCGCGCCCCCCCCCCAGGTGATCGGGTTACAGGGGGCGAATGGCTGCTCCCCGCCAGACCGGCTCGGTTTGGGAAGGCTATCCGCAACAGGGCAACTTGGATATTCAACGTTTTGTATCCACGCGGGCCAGCCAGCAAGCTTGTCGCCGAGTTCACTATTGGCAATCGTCTCGGCCAAATAGTCGTCCCGGATCTCTTCGAACACCAAGTCCAACTCTATGCACTCGAGCTTCACGGTCCTGGCTTTGAAGTTGTAAGTGTACCTCAGGCCCAGTTCCTCGTGTTCAGCAGGCTTCGGCAGGTCGCGGTGAACAGGGTCTAGTCGGTGATCCGCTTCGCAGGAAAGTAGCCGTCTTGATCTGGAATGTCGCTTTCGCTGCGATATAGGAAACTTGCCGCAGTCTGCAGGTAATGACTTGTAATGGGGCATTCGGGATGAAAGCAACCCGGTGCCCGGCTTGTGGCTATATGGTACGCCCGAACTGCCGCCGGTGTGGCTCGCGACCGCGTGAACTAAGATTTAAGCACCACCCAGATCGTTAAAAGGCGGGTCGCCATGGAACTTGTACCCGATTAATAGCCAATCGGGCAGGGAGGGGCGACATCTCACCGCTGTCGTATGCGCGCCATCTCTGCCATGAATTGTTCAGTAGCCTCGTACTCGACCTTGACAGGGCCGCCATCTTCGCCAGTGTGCCTTAAAGCCTGAGCTGATGCAAATGCGGCACAAACCAATGGCGCTTACGCTGCGTTCAACGCACGCCTGGCGTGCGAAGCAAGAGGCTTGAGGTGGCCAATCGGCGCAGCCGGTTTCCCATCGCTAAGACAGATGCTTTTTGACGTACAGGGCCAGTGGCACCGCGTAAAAGAAGTGAGACATGACCCCGCTAATGATCACGTTTGGGTCGAGGTAATTGGGGTGATTGGAGGAGACGAGAGCAATCGCCACATGCATGACAATCCAAAGCACGACAGCAAAGAAGAGAGCTACGAATGTCGCCTCATATCCGCGCTGCCGGAAGTGGGGCCAAATGTAGGCGAATATTACGCCCCAGACGAGGGCAAAGAAAAAGTGGATGCCGGTTCCGACGGCATAGGCCAGGGGGCCGAGCGATTCTTGCACATCTTTGCCGAAAACCAAGCCCGTGGCATTGCGCGGAATTCCGGTCAGCGGCATAAGGCCCTGCACATCGACCCATACGATCGCCTCATAAATCCAGATGATGGTTCCGCCAGCTAGGCCGCCCAGAAGACCAACTGGAACTGGAGATGCACGTTTCACGACGATTTCCTTCTCAGTTTTTGGGCCCTGCCCCCGCCGCGATTATCAGCTTTAGGTTAGAAGCCTACTGTGATTAATCATCATTCGCGCTAGCCGGCGGGAATGCGAGCCCCTGCGCCTTGCCGCCCTCACACTAAATCAGTCGCCGAACAAATCCAAAAGTTTCGTAGATTGCGTAATTTCGCTCATGAAGACGGCGGCGACGCGCCCCGGGGATCGATCAACGCGGTCTCGATGGCTTGATCGGGGAGCAAGGATGCCATGCCAAATCCAGCAGCAGAGAAGAAGGCTATCGACGATGCCTTCATGGATCAGGAATTCGACGAGGTGGCGGACGCGGCAGCCTGGCTCGTGAAGCGGATCGCGGCTGCTGCATAGCTGGCCGCGTTTGCACGCTGCCCGCTGACGCGCCATAACTAGAACGGACCCAGCATTATGCCGGGAATTTTGGGGGGCAGGGCCGCTGCGCATGAAAAACTATAAAAGCTTTGCGATGGGGGCGGGCGGTCTTTTTGTTCTGATCCTCGCGGTTTATGCGGCGCACAAATTGTCTCACCGCCGTGTGCCGTTGGCATCGAGGCTTGTGCCTCGTCTCACCATTGGGCGCGCGAGCTGATAGCGCTCGGGGTGCTCTACAGGTGCGCCACGCCCGTAAAGAAAAACCGCCCCAAGCCGATGGTAAAGATCAAATCGCCATAAAGGGCGTGCTCGAACGCAACGGCAAGATAAGAGTGCGTGCGCGTATACCGGTACGCGAATATCAGGCCGCCGGCGAAACTGAAGGCAACGGCTTCCCAATGGAAGCGAGTGCTGTGGGACGCGAACAATATGGCGTGCATGCCCGCGAACAGCGCGGCGTTGACGGCGATGGCGAGCCAGCGTGATCCATTCAGGGCAGGCGCATAGCGATGGAAGAACAGCACGCGATAGACAAGCTCTTGCGTTGAGACCGAGATGAGCGGGTAGAAAATCATTATAAGCAGCCAAAACCCCGTGTTAGATCGGGGAAGGGCCAGAAAAAACTGAGGGTAGCGCTCATGGGTAAACAGCGCGAGCGCGCCGCCGCAGAGAACGAACAGCGTCACTATTGAAAAGACATCGCGCCGCGAAGGCAGCCTCACAAGGTCAGCCCGCCAGGTTTGATCGCTTTGACGGAGGAGAATCGCGATGAGGCCGGCGAAGACAAAGGGCAGGATCGCTATGAGCGGCACATGCCGCGCGTAGACAAGAATGGCGAGCAGCGCCGGCCCCGCCACGAACAGCAGAAGCAGCTCGCCAACAATCCACGCCTTCCGCGCTGCTATCTGCATCCGAACCCCTCTCGCTAAACAGGCTGCATTCTGCCGCAAGTCTTGGCCTTTCCGCGGCAATCTCGCCGCAGCGATCCAGAACCGAGGTCAAAACCCAGCTTTTGGCAACCTTTGCGGATATAACGCGAAGGACTTGAGCCGAATGAACAACTCCGCCCGATTGGCTGGGCTACAGGGCAAGCTGGCCATTCGCTCAAGGCCGAAAACTGCCATTTCGGTTGCGTTGCCAATAATGTCTCTTGCCGGATGATGACCAGAAAAAGATGTGTTTCACAGGTTCGTCATCGCGGCAGCAAACGGCAACCGTGCCGCCGAGTTCGCGGCTGAAGAAGCTCACGTCCCTTTGGTCAAAAGAGTAATATTTTGAGGTCTAGCGATCCTGGTAATGCGGCTCGTCGAAGGCGCGCTCGTCCTCGGTCCAGTGCAGCGACCCATCATAGCGGGTGCCCATCTCGATACCGATGCCTTGATGGAAAATGTCGCCCTCGACCTTCGCCGAGGATCGCAGCATGACGCGGCGGCCGCGGATGGTACCCGACACTTTGCCGTGCACGGTCACTTCCTGATTGGCGACAATGCCGCCATTGACGCTGCCGTTTGCCGTGACGATGAGTGAGACGCAATAGATATGGCCATCGATCATGCCGTCTAGGATGACGCTTCCGGTGGATGAAACATCGGCAATAATCGTTAGGTCGGAGCTGATATTGGAAGCGCCCGTCGAATGGATACTTCGGCCAGCTGCGGGTCTTCTTGGCATCGCCGCGCCGGCGCTGCCCCAGCAAGATGGTGAAGTCATCCTCCTATTTCGCGGCTCTCTCCTGAGAGCCGCAAGCGATCCGGATCGTGTGGCTTACTGTCCTTACGCACGTGAGTAAGGACAGTAATGGACAAAAAGCGGCTTCGCCGAACCCTCGATGCGGCCTGGGTTTAAATACTAGTGGTGAGTTGGATCATCGGTCGGGTTCACGTAGGTCATGGCGAACGGGCCGTCAGCAGAAACCTGCACCAC
>JBKQOR010000187.1:0-2501 GCA_052145435.1 Rhodomicrobium sp.
TTGCGATTTTCGGGCCTCAAACACACGGCCTCGTATTCGAGGGCTATGGCCACGCTCATCAGAAGCGTAATCTTCCCTTCCGCCACGAGGCGCACGAGAGCCGCCGATGCGCCGCGCGGGCTGCGCAAGGCCGTCACGATCACATTCGGACCCAGCACCACGCGCATGTTTAATGATATGACATCGCGGGCGATATCGCAATCATTGTTTCCCCCGAGCCGCCCTCATTTCCCCGCGAGCAGCGCCTCGATCTCCGCCATCTGCCGGTGCTTCAGCCCGCGGGCCTTCAGCTCCTTGAAATCGCCGAGGATCGCCGCCTCCCAGAGCTTGCCGCCTTCCGCCACGGGCTGGCCCTTATAGCGCAGATAAAGCGCGCGTGCCGCCTTCGCCCGGCCCAGGAACATCAGCGCATGCGCCTTGTTCGTGGCTAGGTAGATATTTTCGGGCTGGATGGCGATGGCATGGTCCGATGCGGCGAGCGAGCCCCTATAATCGCGGGCGAACAGCCGGTACCACGATAGCTCAAGCAACTCCGAGGCGGATTCCGGCCCCGGCTTGCCCGCCTTCTCGCGCTCGGCTTTCTCGATTCCGGCGGCGAGTTTCGCCTGCAACGCGGCCGCTTTATCGAAGTCTTTTGAATCGAAAGCGGCCTTAGCCGCCGCCCTCGCCTCCTCATAGGGCGACGCCTCCAGATCCGCGATCGCTCCATCGAAGCTTTGCAGGTACATGATCCATTTCTGATGCCCCGATTTCTCAGCGAAAGGCGCAATAATGGCCCGGCCGCGCTCGAACATGTGCCGCGCAGCTTCCTTATCGCCCATACGAACATAAAGCTGCCCTAGCTTACCGTGGATATTCGCCAAATCAGCCTTCCATTCGGCATTGCCGGGATCGGCTTTGGCGAGGCGGTCTCGAATCGTGAGGCTGTCGTGGAACGATTGCAAGGCTTCGGCCAAATTGCCTTGCAACCTGAGCACCTCGCCCACGTGCTCGTGCGAGACGGAGAGAGCGCGCTGCCATCTGGCATTGGCCGGATCGGCTTTGGCGATCCGGTCGAAAATCGCGAAGCTGTCGCGGAACGATTGCAAGGCTTCCGGCAGGTTGCCTTGCGCCGCGTGCAAATTGGCCATCCTGTCGTAGGAGGCAGAGAGATCGTGCTGCCTTTCGGCATTGCCCGGATCGGCTTTGGCGATCCGGTCGAAAATCGCGAGGCTGTCGCGGAACGATTGCAAGGCTTCGGGCAGATTGCCTTGCGCGTAGAGCACGTCGCCCACACCCTCGTAGGAGATGGAGAGATCGCGCGGCCATCCGGCATTGCCCGGATCGGCTTTGGCGATCCGGTCGAAAATCGCGAGACTATCGCGGTACGCTTTCAAGGCTTCCGGCAGGTTGCGCTGCGCCTGGAGCACAAGGCCCAACCTAGTATAGGAGACGGAGAGATCGCGCTGCCATTGGGCATCGCCCGGATCGGCTTTGGCGAGGCGGTCCATGGCCTCCTGCGCGCTCCGGTAGAAGCGCAACGCCTCGGGCAGGCTGCCCTGGGCGCGCGCGATGTCGCCGCTTCCATTGGCGGAAAAAAAGCGGATTTCATCGGCGTCTTCTCCGCTCGCTTTCAGCGCCGCCTGCTCAAAGGCCGCCTTGGCCTCGTCCGTATGGCCGGCGTCTCGAGCCGCGTTGGCATAGTCGTACCAGGTTTGAGCGTCATCGGGGTCTAGGTCCACGGCGCGCTTGTAATAGGCCACGGCCTCGGCAACGTCCGTCCAGCGGGCCAGCGCCGCGATGTTGCGCGCCGAGGCGGCGGCCTTTTTGCGCCGTTCCGCCCGGCGGGCGGCCTCGGCCTTTTCCTCGGCCTGCTCGGCGTCGAGGTCTTCCTGGAACAGCCGCTTGGCCTCGCTTGTGTCGCCCGCCTTCAACTTCTCCAGCGCGCGCTCGCCGCGATTGTCGTTGCGCGCGGCCAGCGAGCGGGTCGCTTCCTTCAGCGACGCCAGCTCGCGGCGGCGTTCGTCCTCGGAAAGCGGCTTGCCGCGCTGCTTCTCGATCTGTGCCAGATACTCCTTCGCCGTCTCGCCCAGCTCCTGGTCGCGGGCGCGGTCGCGTGTCAGCGCCGCCACCTCCTCGCGCAGCGCGGCGGCTTGCGGATCGGCCGCGCAAGCCGCGCCTGCAAGGCAGGTTTCGGGCGCGCCGCCCCGGATCAGCATTTCGGGGATTTGCGTGAAGTTGGCCTTGGAGGTCTCCTCGATCACGGTCTTGGCGACGCGGTTGAAGACCTGGTCGAAATGCACGTTCGGCGTCTCGGCCAGCGCGGCGAACAGCGCGCGGGCAAAGGGCGAATGCGCGCCGGGCAGGCCGTCATCCGCGACCTGGCCCGGCTTGGTCGAGCTGACCAGCAGGAAATTGCCGGCATCGGGGATTTTGAAATCGCGGAAGGTGAGCTTGGCCTTGGTCGCGGGCGGACAGATTTGGCCCAGGGGATCGTTGCGGCAGGCGTCGAGCACCACGAT
>JBKQOR010000188.1:0-10846 GCA_052145435.1 Rhodomicrobium sp.
AGCGGCGCAGTGGAATCCCATTCCACCCGCACCGGTCCCGCCCAGGTGGAGAGCGTTGCCGCTGCCAATACGGCGCCTTGTACAATCGGCGGTTGTTCACCCGCTGGGTGAACCGGAAGATGGGGTGTATCCTGGCTCATGTCCCTGAGAATGCACGATTCTCACGCCGAAATGGCCCGTCAACTGCCGGACTTAGCGATGACGGCGCGCAGGTGGAAGTGCGTGCCGGCCTAGAGCCTGGCGACCGCATCATTCTCAATCCTCCGATTGGCGTGCGGGACGGAATGAGAGTGCAGGGTGTTCAAGATGACAGCACGGCCATGGCATCCGCGCCGCCGCATTCGCATTAGATCGGCACTCCGATCCCGGCGGCAGCTCAAGCAAAAAGGAACGGCACAAATGGAGCACATCGAAATCAAAGGATTAGAGCAGCCAGCCTCACGCGTCGCGCTCGGCACCTGGGCCATCGGCGGCTGGATGTGGGGCGGAAGCGACGAGAGGGACGCGGTCAACACCATCCATGCCGCTCTCGACACCGGCATCAATGTCATCGACACAGCTCCCGTTTACGGCTTCGGCCGCGCGGAGGAAATTGTTGGCAAGGCTCTCGCCGGAGGCCGCCGCGGCAAAGCAATTATCGCGACCAAGGTTGGTCTTGAATGGCGGGATGGGGAAGTTCTTAGAAATTCGTCTCCAGAGCGTTTGCGCGCGGAGCTGGAAGACTCGCTGCGCAGGCTGCAAACCGATGTTATCGATCTTTATCAAGTGCACTGGCCTGACGAATGCGTGTCGATCGAGGAAACCGCGGCCATCCTTGCGGGCTTCCAGCGGGAAGGCAAGATCCGGGCGATCGGCGTCAGTAATTTTACGCCGGCCCAGATGGACCGTTTTAGGCCGGCCGCTTCGCTCAGCACCGTCCAGCCTCCCTACAACCTCTTCGAAAGAGACATCGAGCGCGACATCCTCCCTTATGCGAAAGCGCACGATCTTACAGTGCTAGCTTACGGGGCGCTTTGCCGGGGTCTTTTGACCGGAAAAATCACCGAAAAGACGGCGTTTGAAGGCGATGATCTCCGCAAACTCGATCCCAAATTCAATCCGCCAAGGCTTGCACAGTATTTGAACGCCGTGCACCGGCTGGATGAGTTCGCGAACGAACGGTACGGCAAATCGGTCCTCGCTCTAGCCGTACGCTGGGTTCTCGACGCAGGTCCAACCATTGCGCTGTGGGGCGCGCGAAAGCCCGAGCAGCTTGCCCCGGTGAACGAGGTTTTCGGCTGGCCGCTCGACGGCGATGCGAAGCGCAGCATCGACCGGATTTTGGCTGAAACCATCAAGGACCCCGTAGGACCGGAATTCATGGCGCCGCCAACAAAGCAAGCGGCCTGAATGCCACTGCACACCTGCCAGGATAGAGATGGTTACAGGACCATGAAAGCACGCCGGATTCTCGCTGTGCCGCAAACCGGCAGGGTCGCACAGGAGCGCAGCGCGTTTTTGAGTTTGCGGCCTAGCTCGCGATTAAAAGAGCTGCAGCCGCACTTCCGGACTTGGCCCTAAGTTCGGATGGGTGCACTGTGGGAGGCAGTCGGTTATCTGAGGGATAGCGTGCATCGCCAAATCCGCGGCGCCAGCATCAACAGCCGACCCGATGTATGGTCCGGCCATGTGCCGGAAGGGACAAGCCGCCGGTCAGCGTATCGCTGCGCCCGGCGCCGGAGCAAGAGGTGCCAGGAGGCGTTCGACGCATTCGTGAACGCCTGTTTGCCACGCGGGCAACTTGACGCCAAAGGTCCGTTCCAACTTCGAGCAATCGAGCGTGGAGTTCGGCGAGCGCCGGGTACGTGTCGCATATTCCGCTGATGGTATAGGCTCAAGGCTAACGGAAAGCTTGGCTAGCTGTTCAGATGCGGAAAGCACCTCCCGGGCCACGTCATGCCAGGTCGCCGTTCCGGTACCGGCGGCATGATAGACGCCCCAGGTTTTTTCTTCTTCAGGCCGTGCCGTCAATTGCTGAGCAACTGCAAGAATGGCATCGACGAAGTGAGGCGCGTACGTTGGATTGCCGTATTGGTCATTAACGACTTTCAGCGGCACTCCCAACTGCGCGCGCTGAAGAATGTTGCTAACGAAGCAGCGGCCGAAGGGGCTGAAGATCCATTCGGTTCGCAGGATGACGTGCTTTGGGTTGGCCGTTTGCACCGCGAGTTCCCCGGCGAGCCTCGACTTTCCGTAGATGGTTGACGGTTGCGTGAAATCAGTCTCGATATAGGCGGACGATTTGTGCCCATCGAACACGTAGCTTGTCGAGATGTGGATGATGGGAACCTGTCTTCTGGCGGCAGCCTCAGCCAACAGCCGCGCTCCGACGGAGTTGAGAGCGAAAGCCAACTCCGGTTGACTTTCTGCCCCGTCGACATCCGTATAGCCTGCCAGGTTTATCAAGACATCGGGTTGAATATCGCCCAATGCTCGCTCGATGCTGCGGGGATCGCAAATGTCGAGCCCGGGGCGGCCGATCGCGAATGCGGTAATGTCGTTGCACCCCGGCGCCGTTTGCATGAAAGCGTGTGCGATTTGTCCATGCCAGCCGGCGGCCAGTATTCGCATGATCTATTGCCCGAAAGCCTTTGCAGGTGCTCATCACTGCCTTGAAGAATCAATAAGGCGTCTTTGTGCCCTAGTGAAGACGTCGTGGTGAAGAGGGCGTCGAAATCATGGTCATTCAGGCCGTGAGGATGCTCCTCGTGCGGTTGCAGTGTCATGAGGTCGACCACGTCTTTGTACGGAACCTGGGAGGCCTCATCCGTGCCCGGACGATGTGCCGGGCCGGCTCGGGAAGGCTTTAAGCCGCACGCCGGGCATGCTCATGGATGAGAAGTCGGATGAGGCCATAGCACCGTGAAAGCAGCCGAACAAAGGGGGCTTGCACCCGGCGGAGGCCGTGGAGGGAAGGCCTCACCCAAGGGAAGCAGCTGTCAGACGGCCGGGGTTCGGACACTGAGACGAGTTACCCCGTCGATCCGATTGGCGGCTGTGCGCTGGAGGGCGAACGGGTCCAAACCGCTTGCTTTCCCGCGTTCGACCCGAGGGAGGAGCCCGGTGCGTTAGCAGCGCACGCCGGGATCTGTGCGGGGGGCGAGGAGCAATCCTCGTCTCTACCGCGACCGTTCCGGCCGGGCAAAAAAAACGGGTGCCCTTCACAGCCTACCTCGCGTCGTTCTTATACAAGCACGGCGGCCGGGGACACTACCTAACAGAACAAAAAAAATATAAGTCATTCTTTCGGCTGATTTGCAGAGAGCAATTGCTGCAAAGCAGCCGCTGGCATCGAATTCTGCCGCCGGCATTGAGATGCAACAATCTCCTCGACTATTTAGCCGAAAGAGGTGGCAATGTCAGTTTTAGTGGCCAAACAAGCCGTCGTGGTTGGCGCCGGTGTCGGCGGTCTATGCGCAGCCCGGGTGGTCGCAGATCACTTCGAGCAGGTCGTTGTTCTGGAACGCGATGTGCTACCGCAAGACGCAACACCGCGCCCAGGCCTCTCACAGGGCCGGCACACACATGTGCTTCTAGGGGGCGGGCTGCGCGCGCTATGCGGGCTATTTCCTGGCTTCGATCAGAACCTTGCTGAGGCGGGTGCGGTCAGACTTCGCGCGGGATTAGACATTCTTGTCGAGACTCCAGGCTACGACCCGTTTCCGCAGCGTGACTTCGACCTAATTACTTATTCGGCATCGCGGCCGCTCATCGAGCTGACAATACGCAAACGGCTTGAACATTATCCCAATATTCTTCTGCTTGAGGGATGCCGTGTCCGGGCGGCCGAGACGACGCCAGGTGGGGCCAAGATAGCCGCACTCACGTACGAAACGCAGGATGGAAAAAGCGAGAGTCTGGTGCCCGATTTCGTTATCGACGCTTCTGGGCGCGGCGCCATAACGCTTGACCTTCTGCAAGCAACCGGCCGGCCGCTGCCAGAGGAAACGGTGATCGGCATCGACATGCAATACGCAACGGCGATTTTCGCGATCCCGGACGATGCACCGGCCAACTACAAAGGTGTCATCCACCTTCCGACTGCGCCCGAGTCCGGCCGCGCCGCGATGCTCTTCCCGATCGAGGGCAATCGCTGGATAGTGGGTCTTACCGGAAGGCACGGCGACCAGCCGCCAGGCGACTATGGAGGCTTCCTTGCCTTCGCCCGATCGCTTCGAACCCCGACAATATTCGACGCGATCAAACACGCCCGCTTACTCGAGCCCATCGTGGGCTATGGTTTTCCAGGAAGCGTTAAGCGGTATTTCGAGCGCCTTACCAGTTTTCCACTCGGCTTGCTGCCCTTGGGTGACGCGGTTTCTCGCTTCAATCCTGTCTATGGCCAAGGCATGAGCGTTGCGGCCCAGGAGGCCGCCCTGCTCCGTGAGTTGCTAGAAAGTACTTCCACGAAGCCCGACTGGGCCGCCCGGCTGGCTGCTTCCTATTTCGCCGGGATACCTGCTCTGCTTGAAGTGCCCTGGTCGGTGACGGCTCTAGATCTCGTCTATCCTCAGACAACGGGATTCCGGCCACCGGATTTCGAACGCACGCTGAAATTCCGGGAGGCCCTTATGAGGCTCGCGTCCCGCGATGCAGACGTTCATAAGTTGTTTTTCGAGGTCAATCAGCTTATCAAGCCACCGAGCGCCTATCGCGATCCGGCATTGCAACAGCGCGTCACCGAAGTGATGGCCGAGGTTTAGCGGCAGGCGGCGGCGTTTAGACAGGTCTCGCCCTGGATGGCAGAAACAAGTTTTTCTGTTCGATCATGCTGATGCCCCTCTGCTAAGGTTTAGCCGCGCATCCTGAGCAATGGCGAGCTTTTTCATTTTTCGCAGATCCTTTGCGGACAACGACATCGCGGTAGCAACCCAATCTTCTACGATATCAGTCATTTCCTGGTAGCTTATCGGAGAGGTCCGCCGTTTTGCTTTGTAGATCGAAAGAACGGCATCGAACCGCTTCAGAAGTTTCGAAAGGTGGCGCTGCATTTCCACCTGTCCTGCGGAACCCGCGCTTACGTGCTCGATCAAACCCAGCTGCTTGACCTCAGAGGCTTCGTGAAGCCGGCCATCAAGTATTATCGCTTCCGCTTTCGCCTGACCTATTCTTCGCGAAAGAAAGGAATAAGCACCCATACCCGGGAAGAGGCCGTACAGAATCTCCGGGAGTCCAAAGCGCGCAGTGCTTTCGGCGATGATGAAGTCGCAAGAAAGTGCTGACTCGAAGCCGCCACCTAACGCGTCTCCGGCGACCAAGGCTCCGACGATAACATCGGAATGCAATCCAGAATAGTTTGCGAAACAGACATCGATACAAGACATTGCGTAGGCCCTGAGGCGCGGAACATCGGAGCGCTCTACGAGGTAGACGAAATAGCTGAGGTCACCGCCGAGATTGAATATGCCATGCAAGTCGGAGCCCCAGATCAGAAACTTGGCCAGGCGCCGGGCTTCCTGGGGATGATCACGATGAAAGTCCGTTATAAGTCTTTGAACTGCTCGAATATTCTTTAGGAGAGCGAGAGTAAAGTTTGGGCGTTTGCGGTGCTGTTGAAAGCACCACAGGGCTGCAAGGCCAGGATCAAGCTCAACCCTAAGCTCTACAAGGCCCAGGTTCTTTACAAGCTGCATAAGCCTGAGAGCACCAGTATCGCCTGTAATAGCGTCGGAACTGGTTGTCTGGCTGGAGGAAACTCCGAAATTTGAACTTACGCTGGATTGGCCTGTAAATGTGTACTCGGACCCTGGAATTGCTAACGGCATCAAAACTTATCACCCTTTGGTTGTGCTTGGGCTCTAGCTAGCACACGATTGTGGCATCAAAACTAAAACCATCAAAAAAGTTGATGACCGGCGGAAAGTTTTTCTAAAATAACACCAAAATGGGAAAGTCATCCTTTAATAACGATCCGTATTTCCTTTTCGACTGGAGCATCGCCGTGCTATTTCGTCGGAAGTAAGTAATGCTGCCGCTCTGGCTCGGAACTTTCCATGGACCTTTATGCAAGTGGCAATCGGCAACCAGTCTGATGAAAAAGCCTATGTTGCAGTCGTTGATGATCTTGAGCTAAATCGGATTTTTTTAGAGAAATTGTCGAAAGAGGTTTTAGAAATAAATCTTGTTAAGACATTCGATTGCGCTGAATCAGCCCTGGATAGTTTCACCAGATCCCAACCAGACCTGATAATTACCGATTTTAGCATGCCCGTTATGGACGCAGCGGCGTTTCTCCAGCGGCTACGAAATATCCCTGGCCTGGAAGAGACGCCGGTAATCGTAGTCTCTGCCAATGAGAAGGCCGAGAACCGGCGCAAGGCGCTATTGTCTGGTGCGACAGACTTCCTGACAACGCCTTTCGACGTCTTTGAATTTCAGGTCAGAGTTCGAAATCTGCTACGTCTTGGCCTTCACCAGAAGGCACTGCGTACCGACAGCCTCTCGCTTAAACAGAAGCTGACCGAAACGCGGCTGCGGTCAATCAAAGCCGATCGAGACCGTCGCGAACAGTTCATGAATGTAATTGATTCCGTCCCTGCTATAATATTTGCCGTTAGGAACGGCATTGAGTGCATTTTTGCGAACCAGTATTGTCTTGAGTTTTTTGGTGGGACGGCGGCAGCACCATTCCGGGCTCTTGTCAGGGAGCTTGCCAACGGCGGCACTTCGCTGCCGGAACCCGTCGAAATGGCGGCAAAAAACAGAAAGGGCGAAACGCACACGATTCTCATGATGAGGAGATTTGTGCCGCAATCTACGCGGGATGATTTTGTTGTCTATTCCGGCCTTGATATTTCAACGCTCAAGCAAACAGAGGAGTCCCTGAGAATTGCAATATCTCAGGCAGAGGCGGCAAGCCGGGCCAAGAGTGCGTTTTTAGCCAGTATGAGCCACGAGATCAGGACGCCGCTCAATGCCATTATTGGTTTTTCGGATATCATTTGTTCGGAGATATTTGGGCCGATCCAAAATCCTAAATATCGTGAATACGTAGGAGATATTCTCAACAGTTCCAGCCATCTCCTCTCAATTATCAACGAGATACTGGACTTTTCACAAATCGAAAACGGCCAGCATCGGGTTGCAATAACCGAGTTCTCTCTCGCCGATTGCATAACAGGCGTACGCCGAATGGTGGATAACGAAGTTATTTCACAACGCAATGCGCTTCAGGTTGTATCAAGAAAAGACTTTAAGTTGAGGTCGGATCCGCAGAAACTCACTCAAGTACTGCTAAACATAATTACAAACGCCAACAAGTCCATGCAAGGCGGCACAATACACGTCGATGTCCGTCAAAACGGGCAGGGTGAAGTTACGATCGCAATCGAAGATCACGGCATTGGTATGAACGAGGAGGAGCTCTTAATCGCAGTTTCGGAGTTTGGCAGGATTGTAAATCCAGAGCTTGCAAGTTCCTCCCAAGGTATAGGCTTGGGTCTGCCTCTATCCTCCCGTTTCATGAATCTCCTGGGCGGAAAACTCGATATATCGAGCAAAAAGGGAAAGGGCACCAGAGTTGACCTTATCCTGCCCGCAAGCGCGGTTGTTGAGCCAACCTCGCCGGACGTGCCTCAACTCTTAGCAGGCTAGAATGATTTCGACGCCGCGTCACTTGGCGCAGATACACCTTCATGTCCCGCTTAAGCGTAACAGCCAGGGCTTTAGCACTTTGGCTGCAGGGGCGTTCCGCAGGCTGCTGGGCAACGCAAAGCGCGCAGAGCCGCTTGAACTCTCACAAATATTCATCCGCTACGCCTTGGGTATTGTCATTACGATCTATGCCATCGTTGATTCCGCTACCGAGGAACGATCGGCGTCACAGCCGGGCTCGCTCGTCTTCATGTTAATTGTTGCCTGGATTGTTGGCCTTGGCCTACTCGTACACCTTATGCTTTGGCCCCGAAGCCGCGTTACCCGGCGAACCATATCTATCTGCACAGATGCGCTCGCTCTCAGCCTTCTCATTCATTACGGAGAACGCTCCGCAGCAATTTTTTTCCCTGTCTATTTGTGGATCATTTTAGGTAATGGCTTCCGTTTCGGCATCGGCTACATGTACGCGTCGATGGCCGCCAACAGCATATGTTTCGTCATTATGGTTCTAACGACGCCATACTGGCGTCAGGAGTGGCAATTTTCGGCCGGACTTTTTGTGGCAATCATCGCCATCCCGATCTACACATCTAGCCTGATCAGCAAGCTTCGATTGTCGATGGCACAGGCGAGAGCAGCCAGCGCAGCAAAGTCAGAGTTTCTATCTATGATCAGTCATGAACTGCGCACGCCGCTGAATGCGATCCTCGGACTGGCCCAACTCTCAAGGATAACGGCGGCGAGCGCACAAGCGCGAGAAAATGCGGCTTTCACCGAGATCGCCGCTAACCGCTTGAAGCGGATGCTCGACTCTATCCTGAAGTTCCAGGCCATCGAAAGCGGCGCTGGACGCGTTCAGACAAGATGCTTTGATGTGTTTGATATGCTCTCTGAAGTTGAAGCCATTCTAGCTCCTTTAGCTCGGAAAAAAAAACTAGGCTTACTTTTTAGGTTTAGAACACCCATGCCAAAGCTTGTGAGCTCGGATCCGGATATAATTGAGACTATTATTATAAATCTCGCAACCAATGCAATTAAATACACGCCATCCGGATTTGTTATTGTGGAGCTTGGGCACTACCATGCAATGACGCTTCGCCTTGACGTGCACGATTCCGGCCCCGGCATCGATCCCGATCTGCAGACCCGTATCTTTGACAAGTTTGTCCGCCAAGTGCCCGAGGGAACAGAGGATGAGGGCGGCGTAGGGCTAGGTTTGTCATTATGCAAATCGCTTGTCGAGTTGCTCGGCGGACACATTGGCTTTAGGAGCCAGCGCGGTCAGGGTTCAACATTCTGGGCCGAATTTCCTGCTGGTTGCATTCAGCATTCCAAGACTGTTAACTCTCCGGCCGATCAAGATATGAAGATTGTTGCGTTTGGCTTTGATACACTTTCCCATGCCGATATCGCTCGCAAATTTCAAATACTTGGCGGCCGCGAAGCAGACTCGCTTCTAGCTGATCAATTCGGCGGTAATCCGCACGCAAATATGGTTTTGATTGCCGATCCGTCGGGGATGCAGCCGGCGGATCAGCAAAATCTTTTCCGGCTTCTGGACAGGTCGACGGCCCCGCCACCGCTTATTGCCGTTGACGCCGGCGGCCCTTTGGCAAGTACTTATTCTCGGCGCGCGACCGCAGTGGCCTCGTCAGCTGGCGCGATTTCTCCTCAGCTGGTTCATACCGCCGTCAATTGGCACCGGCGGCATCTTTTTTGCCAAAGCAAATCGCCGGAAGCGCCCGCTCACGGAAAGAGGACCATACTGGTTGCAGACGACAATGCCATGAACCGGCAGGTTACGGGCCAAATGCTCAAACTCGACGGCTACGCGGTCCTCGACGCGGAAACGGGAGACGAGGCCCTTGAGCAACTTTTGACAAGACAGATCGACGTCGCTTTATTGGACGTCAATCTGGCAGACCAAGACGGCGTTGAGATCTGCAACACCTATCGTTCCGTCGCCGCGCGCGACTCGGCCGCCGTCCTTGTCGGGTTAACCGCAGACATCTCCAAGGAAACCCGGGATAGGTGCCTCGCAGCGGGTATGCTAGATGTCCTGACTAAACCGCTGGCCCTTGAGGATCTGCGCTCTTTGCTTGCCCGTATTAATAGTAACGCTCCGGCAGCCCGGCGAACTTCGCCTCATGAGGAGGAAAAGGAAGTATTTCCGATTCTCGACATAGAACGGGTCAATCATTTGATTGAGCTTTTTGGCGAGCATGCTTTTAGGAATGATTTTTTAGCCACATTCGAAGCGGAGACGTGCAAAAGTGTTGAGCGTCTCAAAGCTGAGATTTCGCTTTTGCAGTCAGGTGGCGCTCAGAAAGTCCTGCATGCAATCAAGAGCAGTGCCCGAACTATAGGGGCTTTGCGGCTAGCAAGGCATGTGTCCTCCCTCGAGGATCTTCAGTTTGATCACACTCAGCCAGCCTCCTATGAAAGCATCGCGGGCGAATTAAGTATTTTTATGAATACCTGCAAAGAACTTCTTAATCACGAACGTTTTCAGGCATCTCCAACTATAGAAAACGCTGGGCTCGAACGGCGTCCGCGAGGTTAGCTTTCGCGCACACGGGAGATTCCAGACGGGGTATTTTTATGGGAAGCAAAGCTCCGGTTTCCAGCGAAGAAGAAAAATATATATATTTGCTAATGCAACGGCGTCTCCGATGCACAGCTCAACACCTTTATTGAGCTGCTGATGATGGAGCTGCAAATCTTAGCCAGATACGCCCGGCTCCCCGGCGTGGTAAATCACCTAGACGCTGCGATAAAGGCATGCTCAACGCCTAAAGCCGAACTAGCGCGTAATCAGTTCAGCCCAAATAAGCGGGAATAAGAATCTTACTTTTTTCAGATTCACCCAGGGGACCACAGAGATCGATCCGGCGCCCGGGCCCGTCTCCTCAAGCGGCGGCCGGATGGCCCCTCCGTGGCGCAATGCGGGCATCACCCAAACCTCGTTCAATGCGTGGAACGATCACGGGTTCCTGCCGCGGTTAATTGTGACAAAATTATTAATACTGGTTCACACTTTGAATCTCCGTGCCCTTAAATACGGCCCTTCGCGTATGCGGGGCCAAAGGACGACAATAAAATCGATGAATACAACTGTATTCATCTTGAAATTGCGCTGTGTCTTGAGGAGGAGGTAAACTTATGCTTGTGCGTGACTACATATGCGAACATATTGACGAGTCTGCTTCTA
>JBKQOR010000189.1:0-53562 GCA_052145435.1 Rhodomicrobium sp.
GCCATGGTGCCCACCACTGAGCTCGAAATACCCGAAGCGATCAGCGAAATGAGAAAGGCCGCGGCCGCGCCGGCGCCGAGCAGCGGCGTCAGCGTATGATAGGCCGTCTCGATTTCGGCAACATCGGCATAGCCCGAGTTAAAGGCTGCCGCCGCCATCATGACCATTGCCACATTGATGGCACCCGCCACGCTCAATGCGGCGACCACCTCCCGGTTGGAGAACCTGACGACACGCTCCCGCTGCGCATCGGAGAGTAGCAAAGTACGAGATTGGGTGAGACCGGAATGCAAGTAAATGGCGTGGGGCATCACGGTGGCACCGACAATGCCAACGGCAATCGTCAGGGCCGCGCTATCGGCGATCCCCGGCGTAACGAGGCCGCGCGCTGCTGCGCCCCAGCCGACGGGCGCAATGAACAGTTCGATCAAATAGCAAACGCCTATGAGGGCTACAAAGGCGCCAATGGAGAGTTCGATCCGGCGGAAGCTCGCGCCTCCGAACATGAGGATCCCATAAGTAATAATCGCGGTCGCCACCATACCGGATAATAGCGAGACGCCCGTTAGCAAGGACAAGCCGATGGCGCTGCCAAGAAACTCCGCCAAATCCGTCGCCATGGCCGCGACCTCGCTGGCGATCCACATCAGAAACGGCACGGGCTGCCGGAAACGGTCGCGGGACATTTCCGCGAGGTTCCGCCCCGTCACGATGCCTAGCTTGGCCGACAAGCCCTGAAACAGCATGGCGATCAGGTTCGACGCAAGCACCACCCATAAAAGGCCATAGCCGTATTTCGCCCCCGCTTGAATGTTGGTGGCAAAATTACCGGGATCGATATAGGCGATCGAGGCAACAACGGCGGGGCCGGTGAACAGCCAGCCGGTCGCGAGCCTGCTTCGCCGGCCCGCCAGCGCCTCGCTGAGAGCTGCCGAGGTGCCGCTTCCGGAGAGAGGAGCCGTTTCGGCGCGAGCTGATGCATCTGATGCCATTATCTGCCCTTTTGCATGGGAATATAGCCTATGCTATAATGAATGGGTGTTGCTTATCAAGCCCCAGCCTGGAAATAATGGACCCGCATGACCGAAGAAAAGAAAAGTGAGCCAAGTACTTTAATCGCACCCGATATTCAGTCGGCGAGCTTCCGTCAGACTCGCCAGGCGCACAAACTTGAGCTTGTTGAGGACTACGTCGAACTCATCGGCGATCTGATCGCGGCGCACGGAGCGGCGAGGCAGGTGGATATCGCCGGGCGCCTCGGGGTCGCGCAACCGACCGTCGCTAAGATGCTAAAGCGTTTGTCGGAGGAAGGGCTGGTCACGCATCGAGCTAACAGGGGCGTGATTTTAACCGGGACTGGACAGCGGCTTGCAGCGGAGGCGCGCGATCGCCACCGGGCCGTCGAAGCGTTCTTGCTCTCGCTCGGTGTAAGTGCAGAGACTGCGCGCCGCGACGCGGAAGGCATCGAGCACCATGTGAGCGCCGAGACGCTCGCGGCGCTGCGCAGGTTTGTCAAACAAAACGGGGGTTAGAGGCTTAGCGGGCGCTTCAGTCAAATCCGCTCATTTTCCCTTGTGAAAGGCCCGCTCCCACTCGCGATGTTTGCCGTAGCCCTCCCGTATGAACGGCGTGAAAACGGCGATATTCAAGATGAGCCAATTCAAGGCGCTGGCAGGAAAACGCAGAGGCTTCACGAAGTCGACGAATAAGATCACGCGCAACTTATCCGTTTTGTTCCAAGCCTCATGCTCATAGGCATCGTCGAATATAAGTGCCCGGCCCTCTTCCCAATGGTGGATACGGCCTGCCACCCGGATCGCAACTTGGTCCCTTGGCTCAGGTACGATAAGACCGAGGTGGAACCGCAGCAGCCCGTTATAAGGCCCTCTATGGGCGGGCAAATGCTTACCCGGCTCGAAAATTGAAAACATCGCTGTCTTAAGACCGGGTACCTTCTGCAGGATGCGCCATGTTTCCGGGCACAGCGCGATATTGCGCTCTGATTTCACGCCATAGGCCGCAAGAAGAAAGGTCTTCCAGCCAGGGGCTTTGCTTATCGAGGCGATGTCTGTTGCGATCTCGTGGAACTCCGGCAGGTCTTCTTTCCGGATTAGGACGCTGTCCAGTTCCCTGCGGATCGCTCGCCATTCCCATTCAATCTCTGAAGCCCACGGAAAAACCTTGTTATCGTAGGCACTTGGATTGCCAACTTTCGAATAGCGCAGGTTGAGACGCTCGGCACCCTGAACGATCGCGCCGAAAATCCGCACCAGCCGGCTGGGCCGTCCCAGAGGCGCAACCCCAGCGGTAGCGAAGACCTGCTCGCCACGCTGGGCTTGAAGCGCCGGCGGCGTTTCCTGAGCAAAATCACTCATTCCGGCCATCCTTTCCGCCCCATCTTGCCCGCAGGATGCCGCATTGAGAACTATCCCTCTGATTACAACCTTCGCGCGATTCTCAGCTAGCACGGAACGGTAAGCAATTGCCGCCAAGGGAAAACGCACCAAACAAACCCGCGAGCGAAAAACCTGCGCGGCTGGCTTGTTCCATTGGGAATCGCCCCCGCGGACGGGCGAACTCGCTTTGCGGCGCGGCAGCGTGAATAAAGTTGTGCCCGAGTTTTGCGGCGCCCTCCCGAGCTGCGGCTAGGCTTCGCTATCAGGCTGCCGCGCGGTTTCCAACCGCCGCTTTGCTCAAGACCCGCAATACCGTATCCGCCGCTTTTCCGCTTGGCGTTCCCTCCGGCAGGAACATCTTCTCATGAATCCGGGCAAGCGCCGCAAGTTGCAATCGCCGCTGGGGTGTGTCCTTGAGAAGCGGCAGAAGCGCTGCGCTCAGCTTTTCCGGCGTGCAGTCTTCCTGAATGAATTCCGGAAAGACGTTCTCGCCAAGAACGAGGTTTGCAAGTACAACCGAGTGCACCTTCAAGAGAAAGCGCAAACGCGCCGCGACCAAGTCGACGCGGTACGCCACGGCCATGGGCGCGCCCGCGACCGCCAATTCGAGCGTGACCGTACCCGATGCTGCAAGGGCAGCATCGGCAAGCCTGAAAGCCGTGAACTTATCCTCGTCTCCTTCGACGAGATGAGGCTGCTGCGGCCAGCTCACGAGGGTCTTCTCGATCAACGGGCGCGCGGACGGCACCGCCGGCAGGATCAGCTCAATCGGCCCGATTTCGCGCTTAAGGTGCCTTATGGCTTCGCCGAAAGGCTCCATGAGCCGCGACACCTCCGAAGGACGGCTGCCCGGCAAAACCGCGAGCACGGGAAGACCAGGTGAAAGGCCGAGACGCGCGCGCAAACGCGCCGTGTCGAGGCCGCCGATCCAAGCGGCCCGCTCGATAAGAGGATGCCCTACATAGGTGCAGTCCGGGCCGCCGAGCCGCGCATGCGCATCTGGCTCGAAGGGTAGAAGCGCGAGTAGATGGTCGACGTAAGGCCGCATCTTCCGGGCGCGGCCGGGACGCCAAGCCCAAACGCTCGGGCTGACATAGTCCACGATAGGGATTTCCGGGCGGCGCTGGCGCACCCTTTTTGCGATAGGATGGGTGAATTCAGGGCTGTCGATGATGATAAGTAGGTCTGGATTAAAGGCAAGCGCCGCGTCCACCGCGCGGTAAACGCGCCGGACGAGCTTCGGAAGCCGCGCGAGGATGGCAGCGGGGCCCATGACCGCCACGTCCGAAAGCGGAAAAATCGAGCGAACGCCCGCGGCCTCCATAGTCTCGCCGCCGACGCCCGCGAATTCGAACGCTGAGGCGCCGGCCTTCTCCTTCAACGCCTGAAGCAGTTTCCCGCCAAGAACATCCCCCGAATGCTCGCCCGCAACAACAAACATACGTTTCGCCTGAGACATGAGCCCGTGCCTTCCAGAACCGTGTCAGCGCAGACTAAGGTCCGGCCTTGGTTGAATCAAAGCCGGACCTTGGTTCTTTGTTTTCCCGTGCTTCTTGTCGGAAAACCGCTTCACCTCTAGCGTTCCATTGCTTGCGTCCTTGAGACGCCGTAGAGAAAGAGACCGGATTTGTTAGCTTTTTCCACAAGCTCTTCCAAGCCGGCCAAAAGCACGGCGCCTGCCTCGACGGCTATGCCCGCGAGTCCCGCTTCCGCAGCAAGTTCGACCGTCCGCGGGCCTATCGCCGGCAAATCGAGCCGGAGATCCTGACCGGGTTTTGGTCCCTTTACAAGGACGCCCTTGCGCGCTGTGTATCCCCAACTATTCAGAGCGCGGCAGCGCAGCAACATCGCGTCGGTTCCCTCCGCCGCCTCCACCGCTAGCACATAATTCCGCGCGACAACCGCTGCCTGGCCAATGTCGAACAAGCCGAGCGCGTGCGTCACCTTAAAACCCAGCCTTATGTCGTCCAAGTCTTCCGGCCGCGGCGTAAGGTTCGAGAACGTACCCTGCGGGGCGAGTAGGCGCGGCGCCACTTCATGGGCGGCGAGGACCTCGAACCCTCGATCTTCGAAGAAGCGCGCCACCCCCCTCAGCACCGTATCGTCGCCGCCCTTCAACAGGCGCAAAAGCTGCGGCAAATATCTGACGAAACCCGCGTCGATCTTGATGCGAAATAGGTTTGGCCTGCGCAAGCCCCCAACGAACACAAGCCGGTTGCAGCCCTCGCTTCTAAGGATGCGCAGCATGCGCCCGACCTGGCCGATATGCACATAAGCGTGGGGGAAGCGTTCAATGCCCGTCCCGGCGTTTCCGGTAAGGCCGGCAATGAAGGGATTGTAGCCGGCCCTCGAAGCGTCCTCGGCGACAGCCACGGGAAGCGCTCCGCTGCCAGCGACGATCCCGATCCGGGGCTTAGTGCCGGCGTTAGCCTCGCCAAGAGAAACGCCCTCGCTCCCGTCCTGGCTGCCTCCGGCTTCAGGCGCAGGCCCGTTCATTAGGCCTGGCTTCTAGGAACGCAGAAGGACCGGTCGGCTTTCGCGCGCATAAATGCGACGATGCGCTGGACCGCGGCCTCGGCTGGGAACATTTTGTCCACATCGTCGAGGCGTTCCTGCAGCGTTCCTTCCTGAGAGAACAGTAGCCGGTAAGCTTGCCGGAGCGCGTGGATCTGCTCCCGCTCAAATCCTTGCCGCTTAAGGCCGACGATATTAAGCCCTGCGAGCGTGGCGCGGTTTCCAAGGACCATTCCGAAGGGGATCACGTCGTTTTCTACGCCCGACATTCCACCGACGAAAGCGTGGGCACCAATGCGCACCCACTGATGCACTGCCGAAAGACCGCCGAGAATAGCGTGGTCCTCCACGGTGACATGACCCGCAAGCGTAGCGTTGTTTACGAGGATGACGTGGTCGCCGATCTGACAGTCATGCGCGACGTGAGCGCCCGCAAGGAACAAACAGTGGCTGCCCACGCGCGTAATGTGCCCCCCGCCTTCGGTGCCGCTATTCATCGTCACGTGCTCGCGAACGGTCGTGTACGATCCGACGGTTAGACTGCTCTCCTCGCCGCGGTACTTCTTATCCTGAGGCGTTCCGCCGAGGACAGCGAACGGGTGGATTTCGCAGGCATCCCCGATGCTGGTCCTCCCCGTGATGACCGCGTGAGAGTGCACCTTGACACGATTGCCGAGCGTAACCTGAGGTCCGATCACCGCAAATGGACCGATCTCGACGCCCTCGCCAAGTTTTGCATTCGCGTCGGCCGCCGCTAAAGGATGCACCATCGCAGTCAGCATGGGCCGGCTCACTCGTTATCCCCAACCTGGCCAGGCCGGCGGCTGGAATCGACGATCATAGCGCTGATCTCGGCTTCCGCCACAACTTGTCCATTGACCTTGGCTTGCCCTTCGAAGCGCCAGACGCGCCCACGGTTGCGGCGCTTGACCATGTGATAATGGACGGTATCGCCGGGAACCACCGGCCGGCGGAAGCGCGCGCGGTCGATGGCCATGAAATAAACCAGTTGCGGCTCATAGGCCGCCTGCAAGCTTGCCACGCAAAGTGCGCCCGCGGTCTGCGCCATGCCTTCGATAAGAAGAACGCCGGGCATGACCGGAAAGTTTGGAAAATGGCCCTGAAAGAACGGCTCGTTTATTGTTACGTTTTTAATACCAACTGCGGAGCTATCGCCGTCCATCTCGACAATCTTGTCGACGAGAAGAAAGGGATAGCGATGCGGCAGAAGCTTCATTATCCGCGCAATATCGGCGGTCCCCAGCTCCTTCTGCTGGGACTTGGTTTCAGTTTCGGTGCCGGTCTCAGATTTATTCCACATAACAGTACTAATCGTCCAATCCGCCTTGATTGTCCCCTGAAGCCTTGCGCCGGGTGAGCCGTTTGAGCAGCGCGATCTCTCGCGCCCAGGCAGTCATCGGTTTGGCGGGATAACCGCCCCACCGCTCTCCCCGGGGGATATCGCAGGACACACCGCTTTGCGCGCCAATTTGCGCGCCGGCGCCTATCCGGATATGTCCAACCGTGCCACATTGCCCGCCCATCGCGACGAAGTCTTCCAAAATCGTGCTACCCGAGATCCCTGTCTGTGCAGCAATAACACAGTGTCTCCCGATTACCACGTTATGGGCGATTTGAACGAGATTGTCTATCTTGCTGCCATCTCCGATGATCGTATCTTTGAGAGCGCCCCTGTCGATCGTCGCGTTCGCACCGATTTCGACATTGTCCTGGATGATCGCCCTGCCGACCTGCCGCACTTTGTAGTGCCCGCTTGGTCCCATCGCGAATCCGAAGCCGTCTTGGCCGATGCGCGCCCCCGCATGGATGATAACGCTGTTGCCGATCAGGGCATGCGTGATCGAAGCGCCGGGTCCTACAAAGCAGTCGCGCCCGATGGCGACCCTATAGCCCACCACTGCCCCGGCTGCGATTCTAGTACCCCGTCCAATTTGCACTTCTGGCCCAACGATGGCCCCGGCCTCAATGATTACCCCCTCTTCGATCCGCGCGCTTGCGTCTATAAGCCCCGCGCTGCCGCTCCCGCCCGCCACTTTCGGATATCCAGCGTCGGGAAAGAACAGTTCGAGCGACTTAGCGAAGGACCGGTACGGATCTTTCGAAAGCAGCGGCACGGCGTGAGCCGGCACGCGCTCAGCCGAATTGGGAGCGACGAAAACAGCGCCGGCCCGCGTTTCCTTGAGTGCGGTAATATATTTCCGGTTCTCGAAAAAAGAGACGTCGGCGCTTCCCGCTTCGTCGAGGGCCTTCACAGTGCGGATCGGTCTACCGGCTTCAGCGTGGAAAGGCTCCGGTATCTGCGCGCCGGCGTAAGCGGCAACCTCTGAGAGAGCGAATGGCCCCGAGAGAGCCCAAAACCCTAGATGATCCATGTGTCTTACTGTGAAAATGCTAAGCGGGCATACGCCCGCTTAGCATGATTTGCAACTTTACCGGAAGGGGCGGCGATGGACCGCCGTCTCTTAGAACTTTGTGGCGGCGCCAAACCGGAAGATTTGCGTCTGATCGAACTCTTGCTTGAGGACAGCCCAGCCGAAGTCGGCGCGGAGCGGACCGATGGGCGAGTTCCAGATCAGGCTGGCGCCGACCGATGCACGGAGCGCGTCGGAGTCAAACGTTCCTTGGTAACAAATGCCGGTAGAAAGCGGGGCCTTGCCGACGGTGTTCAGTCCGGCACCGCCAGGACACTGGTTGCCGTTTTTGGCTAGATAGGCCAAGGCCAGCTTATCCGCATCCGTGCCCCAAACCGAGCCCGCGTCGGCGAAGATTGCGCCGCCAAAGCCCATATCCTCGGGGATGAAGGGGATCGGGAAACGTATCTCGGTCGTACCAGCGTAGAAGTTTTTGCCGCCGAGCGAGTCTTGGCTGAGTATATCGCGCGGACCGAGGCCGGCCGTTGCGAAGCCGCGGATGGTCTCGCCACCCTTGTAGAAGTCGTCGACGGTGCGGATATCGCCACCGTTCCAGTTCGTGATGGTGCCGCCCAGGGCGCGTCCAACGAGCGTGATGTCCCGCGTTAAGGGATAGTAGCCCCGGCCTTCTGCGACAGAGCGGATATAGTCGACGTCGCCGCCCACGCCAGCAAAATCTTGCGCAAACGAGAAGTAGAAGCCGCGCGAGGGGTTCTTGCGATTGTTGCGCGTGTCCCAGATGAGCGAGTAACCGACCGAGGACGTCATGGTTGAACCGGCAACCTCGTAAACGGCGAGTGGGGCGGTTGTATCGAGGTTGTAGATATCCTCATACATGAAGGTGTAGTTGGTGTTCAGCCAGACATTTTCGAGAAGCCCGAAGCCGAACCGCAAGCTGCCCCCTGTCCTGAAGTCTTGATAACCGGCGTTGGTTAGGCCCGTGTCTGCCTTATAATCGGCGTTCCGTATGAAGGCATCGACGCCAAGAGAGAGGTTTCTGTCGAGGAACCTGGGGTCCGTCCAGCTCGTGTCCACACCATAACTCACCTGGCTTCCCGACAGTTTAACCTGCACAAACTGCCCGGTACCCATGAAGTTCCGCTCGCTGTAGGTGATATCGCCGATAACACCTTCGGCGGACGAGTAGCCTGCCGAGAACGAGAGCTCACCGGTCGACTGCTCTGTTACCGCGACGTCGAGGACGACGCGGTCGCTAGCCGAGCCAGGCTCCTTGTTGACCTTGACATCCTTGAAGAAGCCAAGACCCATGAGGCGCTGACGGGCCTGATCGACCATGACCTTATTGTAAGCGTCGCCCTCGGCTATGCGGAACTCGCGCCGGATGACGTAATCTTCCGTCCGGTAGTTGCCACTTATGTTGACACGCTCGATATAAACGCGCCTGCCTTGCTCAACCACGTAAGTCACGGAAATCGTGCGGGAAACGGGATCGCGATTGATCCTCGTCCGCACCTGCCCGAAGGCAAAGCCCTGCTGAGCGACCACCACGGTGAGCGATTCGACGGTCTTATCGATCGCATCGGCGTTATAGATTTCGCCCGATTTGGTCAGCACCTTGCCCGCAGCTGCGTCGTTGTTGAAGGCTGCCAGCGTCGATTCGATGTTGATGCTACCGAAGTTATATCTCGGCCCTTCGTCGACGGTAAAGGTCAGGAAAAAGCCCTTTCCTTCGCGGTCGACGTCCGCAACGGCAGAGACGACCCTCATGTCTGCGTAGCCATTCTTAATGTAGTAGCGGCGTAGCAGCTCGCGGTCGAGATTAAAGCGGTCCGGATCGTAGACAGAGGTCGGCTTCAGAAAATCGAGGAAGCTTGACTCGGTGGTCGTGATGACGCCGCGTAGTTCGGTATCGGAGAACGCTTGGTTCCCGATAAAATTAATGCCGGCGACTTTGGTCTCCGGCCCTTCGTGAATTTCGAATACCAAGTCGATCCGGTTGTGATCGAGCTGAATAATCTGAGCATCTACCTGTGTCGCGTAGTAACCTTGCTGCCGGTAAACGTCGAGAATGCGCTGAACGTCGGCTTGGGCGCGGGCGCGTGTATAAAGTGCGCGCGACTTCAGCTGCACTTCCTTGCTTAGCGTGTCAGTCTTGACCTCGCTGTTTCCTTCGAAGGCAACACGGTTGATGATCGGGTTTTCGACCACCGTTATCACGACCGTGCTTCCTTGCAGGTTGATGTGCACGTCTTGAAAAAGACCGGTGTCGAACAATTTCCGCAGGCTTTCATCCGCCTTGTAGCCATCGTAGCGCTGGCCAGGCGTGAATGTCAGGTAGGACCGGACGGTTTCTGGCTCGATGCGGCTGTTGCCGACGACCCGGATATCGTGGATGACTGGCCCGCTCTGAGCGAACGCAGCCGTCGATTGAACCGTCAGCGCCGTGACGGTCACCGTCATCACAGCCGCGAGTATTGTGAGGGCCGCACGAACCCTTCCGATTATGCTCTTGCGCAGCATCGATCTAATTGCCCCTATTACGCCGGTTCCCCAACTCAGCATGTCACTGTGCTAGAGACTAGCACTTTGTGACGCCAAGGTGGCTTAACCCCACCCGTTACCCAATTTAGCGGGCCGCCTGTTGCCCCCCGGCACCACGCGGCTAATGCGTACACGTCCCCAGTACATTACCTATGGCAAACACTCATGGCCTTACTCACTGGCGGTTTGCCTTTCGTAAGCTCAGCAACGTTATTCCACGTCACGAAGACCATTAACATGAGAAGCAAGACGAATCCAAACTGAAATCCCGCTTCCTGCGCTCTTTGGCTTAATGGACGGCCAAGTATGGCTTCCGCGCCATAGAACAAAAGGTGACCTCCGTCTAAAACCGGGATCGGAAAGAGGTTGAACAGCCCCACGCTCACTGAGATAAAGGCAATAAGCGGAATTAAGTTAACGAACCCCTGCGTGGCGAACGTTTTCGACACCTCCGCAATTTTTACAGGTCCTCCGAGGGAGCTCGCGCAGGCGTTGCCCCGGAACAGCTGACCGAAAAATTGAAAAGGCCCCTCAACAATCCGCCAGGTGCGCCTGAAGCCCTCGCCCGCCGCCTCGAAAAGTCCGGCGCTCTCCACCGTTGCACCTTTTGCATTCGTTGTGCCGAGCACTCCAAGCCTTCCGACGCACTCGCCTTCTGTTAGCTCCGGAGTCGCCCTAAGATCGACCACCTTACCGTCGCGCTCGACAGCGATATCGATTGGCGAACGCGCATTCAGGACGACATAGGAGCTGAAATCCTCGAAGCTTCTGACGGGCGCACCTCCAACCGACAAAATTTTGTCTCCAGCTTTTAGTCCGGCTTGCGCCGCGGGGGTGCCCGGCTCGACACAAAGGATTTCCGCTTGCTGGTAGATGATTCCCGTGGCGAGCACCATCCCTGTGAAAATCACAAGGCTCAAAAGGAAGTTCGAGAACGGTCCTGCGAGCACGATAAGCGTACGCCGCCAAAGCGCAGACGTATGGAAGTTACCTTGACGCTCGGCCGGTGTGAGCTTACCGAGGTCCTCCGCAGTCGGCATGCTCGCAACGCTTTCGTCGCCCTTAAACTTCACGTAACCGCCGAGCGGAATCCATGCGAGCCGCCAGCGCGTACCGCTGCGGTCGCGAAAACCCGTTATTTCGGGTCCGAACCCCACCGAAAACGCCTCTACGGTAACGCCCAAAGCGCGCGCGGCGAGAAAATGTCCGAGCTCGTGGACGATGACCACAACGCCAAGCACGAGCAGAAACGGCACCGTCCACCAGAAAAGCTGCGCAATCGCGGAGGACAAAACTTGAGGCATCATGCGGAAGAACCCTTTTTGCGCGGCGGATGTCTAAAACCGGGCGTTGTCAGCCAGTCTTCGGATCGGACGCTTTTCCTTTTCCAGGCCTGGAAGCCTGCGTTTAAAGTGATTGCAGAGCATATTTAAGAGCCCGTGCGGGCCGTTGCAGGCCCAGGAGAGCGCGAAGGCGCCGCGGCAAGAAGCGTGCGGGCAATTTCCCGCGCCCGGCTATCGAGATGCATGACCGCCTCAAGACTATCGGGCGCGATGCCGGAAAGCTCCGCCAAGGCCCGGCTCATGGTTTGCTCCACTGTATGGGCGATGCCCGGGAAGGGGATGGCCCGATCGAGAAACGCCTCCACGGCGATCTCATTTGCCGCATTGAGAATGGTGGGCGCCGCACCCCCTGCCATCAAAGCATGCTTTGCAAGCTTCAAAGCGGGAAAACGCTCCTCGTCCGGCTCCTCAAAAGTCAGGCTTGCAGCGGCTGCGAGATCGAGGCGCTTGAGATCGGCGCTGAGACGCTCTGGCCACGCGAGGCTATAAGCGATCGGTGTCCGCATATCGGGAACGCTCGCCTGAGCGATGACAGAGCCGTCGCAATAATAGACGAGCGCGTGAACGATGGATTGCGGGTGGATAATTGCGGAAAGCTGACTGGCGCGGACGCCAAACAGATGAAAGGCTTCTATCAGCTCAAGCCCTTTGTTCATAAGCGTTGCGCTGTCGACGGTAATTTTCCGCCCCATCGCCCAGTTCGGGTGCTTTAGGGCGTCCTCGGGGCGCGCCGCTGCGATTTGCTCCTGCGACCATGTACGGAACGGCCCCCCAGAGGCCGTTAGCACAATCCTCTCCACATGTTTGCAGTCGAGCGTATCCAAAGCTTGAAAGACGGCCGAATGCTCCGAATCGACCGGCAGAAGCGTCGTCCCGTGCCGGGCAGCCTCGCGCATAAAGAGACTGCCCGCCGAAACGAGGCACTCTTTATTGGCGAGCGCGACAACCGTTCCCTGGCGCAAGGCCGCCAATGTCGGCCCCAGCCCCGCGGCACCGACGATAGCGGCCATGATGACGTCTGCCTGCCGCTCCGCTGCCTCGATAAGCGCGTGCGGCCCGGCTCCGCATTCGATTCCCGTGCGCTCGAGCCGCCGCCTAAGATCGCCCTCCAGCCTCTCGTCAGCGAGTGCGGCATATTCGGCCTTGAGCGCGACGGCTAGCTCGGCAAGCTTCTCTACGCTGCGATTTGCGGTCAGAGCGGCCGTTTTGAAGCGATCCGGATTGAGAGCGAGTAGCTCGCAGGTATTGAGCCCGATCGTTCCGGTGGCCCCTAGCACGCTAACGCGCCTTTTCTCTCCCGCTTGATCTGCGTTGCCGCCGGCATGCTTGTCTTTTTGCATCGTCGCTCCCTAGCCCGCCTGAAGCCGGCTTCTTACCATATCAACAACGCCCGGCCAGGATTTGAGGGGTCCACGATCACCGCGATGAGTCCCGCGCCGATTGCGGCGAATACGAGACCATCCACCCGGTCGAGCACACCGCCGTGCCCAGGGATTAGCCCGCTCGAATGCTTCACTCCAAAAACCCGCTTAATGAACGATTCGCCTAGATCGCCCGCCTGGGAGACAATGGAAAGAACAATACTGATCCCGGCCAGCGTCAGCACCGACGTACCCCCGAGCCAAAGCGCAAAGAAACCCCCCGCGCAACAAGCGGCGGCTGCCCCCCCAATGAGCCCCGCCCAAGTTTTATTCGGAGAGATGGAGGGCGCAAGCTTCGGCCCGCCTAGGAAACGTCCGGTAAAAAACGCACCGGTGTCAGCAGACCAGACAACCACAAAAAGGTAAAGGATCGCGTGGAAGCCATATTCCGGGTCTTGCCGGATCGCAATCAGGGCAATCGCTGGCAAGCCCGCATAATAAACTCCGGCAGCGGTCCACCAAGGATCGCTATCTAGCCCAGCCCTCCTATGAACCCAGAAAGAAGCCCAGGTCGCACCCGCGATCGTGCCGAGCGCGAGAACGGGATAATTCTTCAGTGTGAGGATGCCGGCAATTACGATCGCGCCTATCTGCAGCGCGAACAGGCTGTCGAAGCTCCGCCCGCGCACCACGCGGCCCCACTCCCAGCTCATCAACGCCACAAAGAACAAAATGAGCCCCGCAAACGTCCGAGGCCCCGCATAAGTGAGCGTAACACTCAGCACCACCAGAATAAGGGAGGAATAAAACCTAAGAACCAGCTCTGAACTTATAGGCTGTGTCATCGTCCCTTCGCCCGATAAGTCCGTTCTGAGCTGGCCCTTGCGCTACCCCGCAAGGCCGCCAAAACGGCGTTCGCGCTGCTGGTATGCCGCTATCGCACCTTCTAAGGTTTGTCTTGTAAAGTCCGGCCAGTAATTATCAACGAATAAAAGTTCGGAATAAGCGCATTGCCAAAGCAGAAAATTGCTAATGCGCTGCTCCCCGCTGGTCCGGATCACAAGATCGGGATCGGGAATGCCCGCAGTATCGAAATGGTCCGCGAAATTCCTCTCCGTTATGTCCTCAAGCGCCAGCTCTCCCGATTTTACAAGCTCCGCCAACCGCTTAGCCGCGCGCACAATCTCGTCTCTCGATCCATAGTTGAAGGCAATTACAAGCTGAAGCCCGGTATTTCCGCCGGTCAGGCTGACAGCCTCGTGAAGCATCGTGAGGAGATCGTGCGGCACCCGCTCCGCCGAACCGATGACCCGCAGCTTGACATTGTTTTCGTGCAGCTCCGCAAGGTCGCGCCGGATAAAGCGCCTCAACAGCCCCATGAGGTAGGTGACCTCGATTGGCGGCCGCTTCCAATTCTCGGAAGAGAAGCTAAAGAGGGTGAGATAGGAGATGCCGAGATCGGCTGCCGCGCGCACGCATTCTTTTGTGCTCTCGACACCCCTGCGATGGCCCTCCGTGCGGGGCAAACCCCGCTGGGCAGCCCAACGCCCATTACCATCCATGATTATGGCGACGTGTTTAGGGCAGGGACGGCCTTGCCCTAGCGCAACGGCATGTTCTGGCAATCTCACAGCTTAGCTACCTAACACTTTCACCTCGCGGCTCAGCCGCGGCCTATCGCCTATAGCTTTAAGGCGATAAAGCGAGCGGAACCTATGCTGCACGTCTTCGTCCTGGCTAATAGGCTGGTCAAGGCCGTCGCCCCGGCTGCCGCATTATATGCACAGCGCTCCGGGGGCGATAAGCCCTACACCTGCATAATTTCATGTTCCTTGGCGGTTAACAGGCCGTCTATTTCTTTTATGGTCCGGTCGGTAAGGTCTTGAACTTTAGCCGATAGGTTCCCGCTCTCGTCCTCGCTGATCTTGCCGTCCTTCTCCTGCTTCTTGATCTGATCCATTCCGTCCTTCCGCACATTGCGCACGGCCACGCGCGCATGCTCGGTATATTTCTTGGCGATTTTCACGAGCTCGTGCCGCCGTTCCTGGTTGAGCTCCGGGATGGGCAGGCGCAAAGTAAGCCCATCAACCACGGGATTCAAGCCAAGATCGGACTCCCGAATCGCCTTCTCGACCCCCGCAAGATTGCTCTTGTCCCAGACCTGCACTGTGATCAAGCGCGGTTCCGGCGTGTTAATCGATGCAACTTGGTTGATCGGCATTTTCGCGCCGTAGGAGGTGTTGACCACGAGAGGATCTAGAAGCGATGTGCTCGCGCGGCCCGTGCGCAAGCCGCCGAACTCCTGTTTCAGGGCACTGACGGCGCCCTTCATGCGCTTCTCTATTTCATGGTTGTCGAAGTTGCCGGCTGCCATCTCCGTCCCCTTTTATTTTTGCGGTTGGATCGTTGATCTGGACAAGATTTATGCCGCGGTGCCGTTCCCGACAACGCTGCAAATGGCCTCGCCGCGCATTACTTTTGCGATAGCTCCCTTTTGGTGCAAGGAAAACACCACAACCGGTATTGAATTATCGCGCGCAAGCGCGATGGCTGCGGCATCCATCACTTTCAGATCGCGGCTCAACACCTCGGAGAAGGTTAGCCTTTCGTAGCGTTCCGCATTGGGGTTGATCTTCGGGTCCTCGGAATAGATCCCATCGACCTGCGTAGCCTTCAAGATGGCATCGCAACCAAGCTCGGCGGCCCTGAGCGCTGCGTTTGTGTCGGTTGTAAAGAAAGGGCTTCCAGTGCCGCCTGCGAGCACGACGGCACAACCGGACTCGAGATCTTTTTTTGCGTCGTCCCGCGAGAATGTCTTGCAAACCGTAGGCACGGGCAAGCCGGAGTAAACCGTGGCCGCTTGGCCCTGGCGTTTCAGCGCCTGCTCCAGTGCCAGCCCGTTCATAACCGTCGCCAGCATCCCCATGAAATCGCTCTTGACGCGATCCATTCCCCCAGCCGCGGCCAGGAGGCCCCGGAAGATATTTCCGCCGCCAACGACCACAGCGGGCTGGGCGCCCATGCGGCAGACATCGGCAATATCGAGCGCTATGGCATCGAGCGTTGCGATATCGATGCCATAGCGGCCGCTTCCCATGAGCGCCTCCCCCGAGAGTTTGATCAAGGGGCGGGTGAAGGGCAGTGGCGGCATTGTTTCCTCCGCGGCAAAGCGCAATGCGGCGCCGCTTTCGCGAGCGCCGGATAAAGGTTGAAGCTGCTACTGCTTACCGGCCGCAGCCGCAACCTCGGCTGCGAAATCGCCCTTGTCCGTCTTGATGCCCTCGCCAAGCTCGTAGCGGACGAAGGCCTCGATCGCGATGGGCGCGCCCACGCTCTTTTCGGCTTCCTTGACGGCCTGCTCGACCGTCTGATCGGGATTGATGACGAAAGCCTGCTTCAAAAGCACGACTTCTTGATAGAACTTTTTAATCCGGCCCTCGATCATTTGCTTGATGACCTTTTCCGGCTTGCCGCTTTCCTTGGCCTGCTCGGTGAAGATCGCACGCTCGCGCTCAAGAGTTTGCGGATCGATGTCCTCATCCTTCAGGGCAAGCGGGTTGGTCGCAGCGACGTGCATCGCCACCTGACGGCCGATCTCGTTCAGCTTGACCTTATCGCCGGCCGACTCAAGAGCGACGAGGACGCCGATCTTGCCCATGCCGGGCGTGGCCTGATTGTGAACGTAGGTCGCAACCACGCCGTCCTTGACCTTAAGCGCTGCGGTGCGGCGCAGCGAAATATTCTCGCCGATGGTTCCGACAAGCTCTTTCAGATGATCGCTCACCGATACCTTTTTCTTCGGGTACTCCATGGCGGCGAGCTTTGCGACATCGCCTCCGGCCTTCAGCGCGAGCTTGGCGATCTGGGCCACGGTCTTTTGGAATTCCGCGTTCCGTGCGACAAAGTCCGTCTCCGAATTGACCTCGACAACTGCGCCGGCCTTCGCGGCCGAGGCGACCCCGATCAAGCCTTCGGCCGCAACCCGGTCCGCCTTCTTCGCCGCCTTGGACAAACCCTTGGCACGGAGCCAATCGATCGCGGCTTCCATCTCGCCGCTGGATTCGGCTAGCGCCGTCTTGCAATCCATCATGCCGGCGCCAGTCTTGTCGCGCAGCTCCTTAACCAAGCCAGCCGTAATCGCAGCCATGTGCCACCTCTTAAGTTTGCGTCATAAGCCGCGCTTTCGCGCGGCCTTAAACCTTTATTGCGTCAGCTCACGCGCTTGATCGACCCAATCGCCCTGTGTGATTTGACCGTTTCCATGCAGCAAGCGGTCGATCTCATCAAGATTGTCCTGGGTGAAGGCGGCAATTTGCCAGTAGTGGAAAATACCTCGCTCGTTGAGCTTCTTTTCGTGGGCCTTGGTGATGCCGCGAATCTTCTTGAGGTCGTCCTTTTCGCCCTGCGGCTCGGCGAGGCCTTCGAGCGTGGAGGCCCCTTCCGCCTGAGCTTCCTCCTGGGGTGCTTCGGCGGCAGGCTTGGCCTTGCCTTTGGCACCTTTCTTGTGCTCGCCTGCGTGGGTGTGCTCTCCGCCCTTGCCGTTCGCTGCCGGCGCCGGCTCCTCATGCACTTCCTCCAGCGCGGCCTCGGAAACCTCCACAGCCTCGCCCACGTCGATGCCTGCCACACCTTGAGCGCGCTCGATCCCGTCGATGGCGGCCCTCGCGATCAAATCGCAGTAGAGGGTGATCGCGCGGCCGGCGTCGTCGTTGCCTGGGATGGGATAGGTGACCCCATCGGGATTGGAGTTGCTGTCGATAACCGCAATCACCGGGATCTTCAGTTTCAACGCCTCGGCAATGGCGATGGCCTCCTTGTTCGTATCGATCACGAACAACAGGTCTGGCACACCGCCCATGTCCTTGATGCCGCCCAGCTCCTGCTCGAGCCGGTCGCGCTCGCGGGTGAGCTGCAGAAGCTCCTTCTTGGTGAAGCCTTGGCCCTCGCCCGCCACCAGCTCTTCGAGATAGCGCAAGCGCTTGATCGAATTGGTGATGGTTTTCCAATTCGTCAGCATGCCGCCCAGCCAGCGGTGGTTGACATAATATTGCGCGCAGCGCTTGGCCGCATCCGCGACGGTATCCGAAGCCTGACGTTTGGTGCCGACAAACAGAACCCGGCCTCCCTGGGCGACAACGTCGCTCGCAACGACGACCGCCTGATGCAAAAGCGGCACCGTTTTCGATAGATCGATGATGTGGATCTTGTTGCGCGTCCCGAAGAGATAGTCTTGCATCTTCGGGTTCCAGCGATGCGTTTGGTGGCCGAAATGCACGCCAGCCTCGAGAAGCTGACGCATAGTGAATTGTGGTATCATAGGATTTTCCTGCTTCCGGTTAGACCTCCGCGGGCGTGAATGGCGATGCCATCACCGGAATGTCAAAAAGGGCCGCATAACGGCCCTTCCGGCACAATCCCGCGTGTGAGATGCGTTGTGTATAGAGCTGAAAGCTTAAATTTGCAAGAGTCTGGCCGCAGGAACGTAAGCAGAAAACGCACTCGATTCATGGGCCTTATAGACCGGGGAGAGTTAAGTGCTCCCCAGGGGCGCCGGCAAATCAGGGCAGGACTATTCCTCGACGGTTCCCGGTTCTGGGACGATGCAGCTGTCCCCGGTGGGAGCGAGGGCAAAAATGCCCCGTAAAAGACAGAATGCAACTTTCAAAATCTATCCGCCTAACCACCCCAAGCCGCCTCAAGGGCGGCGATGTCGAGCTTGACCATCTGAAGCATGGCCTTCGCGACCGCGGCGGAACGCTCGCGATGTTCATCGGCGATCATCGCGCCGAGGCAGCGGGGAGCGATCTGCCAGCGCACCCCATACCGATCCTTGAGCCATCCGCAGGCGACAGGTTTTCCTCCTCCCTGCAAAAGGCCCTCCCAAAGGGCATCGATTTCAGCCTGGGTGTCACAAAGCAACATCAGGGAGATCGCATCGTTGAATTCGTCATGCGGTCCGGCTGTGATGGCCTTGACCGCCGCCCCGGCAAGAGTGAACGCTACAACTGTCACGGAACCGGCCGGTCCGGAAGGCGTGTCAGCGGGAAGCACAGTCACGCTGTCCAAGGATGACCCCGGTATCACCGATACGTAGAAACGCGCCGCTTCCTCAGCGTTCTTCGCATACCAGAGACAGGGGGCAAGCTCGATAGCCATGATACGTGGTCTCCTTCGGATAGCTGCAGGCACGATAGGTTGACAATTATGTTGATATCAACATAATTGCGCACATGTCAATGCGCGACGATCTTCCACTGAGGGTTACTCACGAAGTCCGCGATCGTTGCCTCTGTCTTCACATTCAGCGGGCTGCGCGTTCCGTTGCACGCCGCTTCGATGAGGCGTTGAGACCGCTTGGGCTCACAAACGGGCAGTTCTCACTGCTGATGTCACTCAACCAGCCGCGTCCACCGAGGATCAGGGACGTTGCCCCTTTGCTCGCGATGGATCGTACGACGCTGACGGCCAACCTGAAGCCGCTCGAGCGCCGGGGACTCATCGAGGTCGTGGCCGACGAGAAGGACCGGAGAAATCGACGGCTCAATCTCACGGGTGCCGGGCGCAATGCGCTTGCGGCGGCTTTGCCGGTCTGGCGGAGGACGCATAACGAGATCGACAATCAGCTCACGAAGGCCGGCCCCAATCGCCTACGCGCGGATCTTGCGAGGCTCACCCAATGAGGTGCAGGTGCTATGTCCGCGCCCCCCTTTCGGGCGATGGGTGAGGCAGCTTTTGTGCCCTTCGCGTTACCCTCCCCCTGCCCGCTTTTTTCGCCCTGCGGACTTGCGACTCAACTCACATGGACGATTCCGGGCAGCGTTTTCAGCGCCGAGAGCTGGCGGGCCGACACCGAAAAATTGCTGCCGAGGCTAAATTCCACGGCCTTGGCCTGCTCCTTCAGCTCGACGACGAGCTTGACCTCCAGATTGCCTTCCCGGCTCAGATGCTTCAGCAAGTCGCCTATCTGCAACTTCTCCGTCGCGGTGATGGCGATCTGCTTCGTGCCCTTGCCAAGCACCTCGTCGAGCGTCTGAACGCTTTGCACGCGCACCTTGACGGCTTCGCCTTCGGCCTCGCCCTCCACATTGATCAGCACATTCTTGCCGGCCTCAAGCTTATCGCCCGCAGCCGCCAACGTGTCGGCAAAGATCACGGCCTCGAATTGGCCGGTGGGGTCGGAGAAGCCGGCAAAGGCGAACCGGTTGCCCGATTTGGCCTTGCGGTCCTGGCGGTAGGTGACGGTGGCGGCAAGGCGCGCCTCCGCGCGTCCATGCGCTTGGGCGCGCGCGGCAAAGTCGGTCCAGCGCATGACGTTGAGACGAGCTAGCTGTTCGGTGAAATCGTCGAGCGGATGCCCTGAAAGATAAAAGCCGGCCGCCGCGAGCTCGGCGTCGAGCGTCTCCAGCAAGCCCCAGGCCGGCCCTTCCGCCAGCACAAGCTGCGGTGCCGCGCCGCCGGCGCTGCCGCCAAACATATCGGCCTGCCCTGCCGAGCGGTCCTGAGCGAGCCGGCTGGCGAACTCGATAAGCCGCTCGGCGTTCTTGGCGACTTTGGCGCGGTTCCTCTCCAGCTCCTCAAGCGCACCGGCCGCATTCAGCGCCTCGAGTCCGCGCTTGTTCACCGCTTTCGGATTGATGCGCGACATGAAATCGGCAAGATCGCGAAACGCCTTGGCGCCGCGTTCGGCCACGATGTGCTCGGCCGCGGCCTGCCCCATATTTTTGAGCGCCGCCAGAGCGTAGCGGATGCCGCCTCCCTCCGGCTCGAATTCCACCGCGGATTTGTTCACCGATGGCGGCAGGATCGCAATGCCGAGCCGTTTGGCCTCGCGCGTGAAGCCGTAGAGCTTATCCGTGTTGCCCATGTCGAGCGTCATGGACGCGGCGATAAATTCCTGTGGATGGTTCGCCTTCAGATACGCGGTTTGATAGGCGATCAGCGCGTAAGCGGCGGCGTGGCTCTTGTTGAAGCCATAGCCCGCGAACTTCGCGACGAGCTCGAAGATGAAACGCGCGCGCGCTTCCTCGATACCCTTCTCCAGCGCGCCCTTCACGAAGCGCGCGCCTTGCGCGTCCATCTCCGCTTTGATCTTTTTGCCCATGGCGCGGCGCAGCAAGTCGGCTTCGCCGAGGCTATAGCCCGAGAGCACCTGTGCAAGCTGCATCACCTGCTCCTGGTAGATGATGACGCCGTAAGTCTCCTCCAGGATGGGCTTCGCAAGCGGGTGAAGGTAATCCGGCACCTCGATGCCGTGCTTGCGGTTGATAAAGGTCTCGATGTTGTCCATCGGGCCGGGCCGGTAGAGCGCATTTATAGCGACGATGTCGCCGAAGCGGTCGGGCTTGAGCTTGCGCAGCGCCTCGCGCATGCCCGTACTTTCAAGCTGGAACACGCCGCCCGTTTCGCCTTTCGCCAAAAGTTCGTAGGTCGCGGGATCGTCCAAAGGGAGCGTACCAAGATCGATGGATTGGCCCGCCTTTTCGAGGAGCTTGCACGCCTTCTGCAGGACCGTGAGCGTCTTAAGCCCGAGAAAGTCGAATTTCACCAGCCCCGCCTGCTCGACCCATTTCATGTTGAACTGTGTAACGAGCATGTCCGAGCGCGCATCGCGATAGAGCGGCACAAGCTCGACGAGCGGCCGGTCGCCGATCACCACGCCTGCCGCGTGCGTCGAGGCGTGGCGGTAAAGGCCTTCGAGCTTCTGCGCCGTCGAGAGGAGCTGCGCAACGATGGGCTCGCCATCGCGCGCCTCTTGCAGCTTGGGCTCGCCCTCGATGGCCTCCGCCAGCGTGACCGGGTTCGCCGGGTTGTTCGGCACCATCTTGCACAGCCGGTCGACCTGACCGTAGGGCATCTGCAGCACGCGGCCGACATCGCGCAAAACGGCGCGCGCCTGCAGCTTACCGAAGGTGATGATCTGGGCCACGCGGTCAGCGCCGTATTTGCCGCGCACATAGGCGATGACCTCGTCGCGCCTATCCTGGCAGAAGTCGATATCGAAGTCCGGCATCGACACGCGCTCAGGGTTCAAGAAGCGCTCGAACAGCAGCCCAAAGCGGATCGGATCGAGGTCGGTGATCGTCAGCGCCCAGGCGACCACCGAGCCGGCCCCCGAGCCGCGGCCCGGCCCCACGGGGATGCCTTGCGCCTTGGTCCATTTGATGAAGTCGGAGACGATCAGGAAGTAGCCTGGAAACTTCATGCGCGTGATGACGTCGAGCTCGAAATCGAGGCGCGTTTTGTAATCCTCCTCGCTCGCCGCGCGAAGGTGTAGCGGGATCGCGGCAAGCCGGCGCGCAAGGCCCGCTTCGGCTTGAGCGCGCAGCTCGGCTGCCTCCGCTTCCGCCGCGTCCTTCGCACCCGGCACAAATTGCGGCAAGATCGGCTTGCGCGGCGTTGGCCTGAACGCGCAACGCTTGGCAATCTCGATGGTGTTCTCCACCGCTTCCGGAAGATCGGCGAAAAGCGCCGCCATCTCGGCTTGCGGTTTCAGCCAATGATCCGGCGAGAGCCGGCGCCTGTCATCCTCCGCGACATAGCGGCCTTCCGCGATGCAAAGAAGCGCGTCGTGCGCGTCGAAAGCGTCCCGTTTCGGAAAATAGGCCTCGTTGGCTGCCACAAGCGGCACGCCCCGATGGTAAGCCCAGCGCAAGAGCTGCGGTTCCACGAGGCGCTCGCGGGCGAGTCCGTGCCGCTGAATTTCGACGTAGAAGCGGCCGGCGAACAGGGCCGCCAGAAGCTCTAGCCTTGCCACGGCCGCCGCTGCATTGCCCGCCGCAAAGGCGCGGTCCACTGGACCGTCCGGACCGCCTGAAAGCGCGATCAGGCCCCCCGCGCTTTTCTCCACGTCGGCGAAGGTGACGTGCGGTGCACCATCCTCGGCATGATCGAGAAAGGCCTGGCTCGAAAGCCGCATCAGATTTGCGTAACCGCCCGAATCCTTCGCAAGCAACACGACCGGGCCATGGTGAGGAGCCGCGCGAACGCACGGCCGCGGCGTTTCCTCGGCCGCAGCGGGGAACGCTACATTCAGCGCGCAGCCAATGATCGGCTGGATGCCCGCCCCCGCCAGCGCTTCGGAAAATTCGAGCGCACCGAAGAGGTTGTTGCGGTCGGTGATCGCAAGCGCGGGCTGGCTATCCGCCTCTGCAAGCTTGGCCAGCGCCTTGACCGGCAGCGCGCCTTCGAGCAGCGAATAGGCGGAGTGCAGATGGAGATGTATAAAGCCAGGCGTGGTCATAGGTTCCCCTGCGCTGTTAGATCCGGCGCGCGGGCTAGCATAGCTTACGCACAGCGATTCGGCAGGGGGCGGCGGGCGTTATCCCAAAGCGGAAAACTAGGCTTCGACGAGATCGAGGCGCCGCCCGATGCGGCCCAAGCGCTTCTCTACTCTATCGAGCTTGGCATCGATCCGGCGATATCGGAGTGGATGTGTGAGCTACATCGACCGCAGGACTCGTCACTTTCGTCTCAAGGGAGGAAACCCGTTCGGTGAGTTCGAAAATCATGAGATGCGTTCTCTCCTGCCCGGCATGAAGGTTTCCCGCAAGAGAGACCAAGACGGCGCTAACCGTACCGCGTCTGCGGAGCATAGGCGGCCCGGGCCGCGTGAGCGTGCGTGGCTTCGACGAGCAGGCCCTCATCCAGCTGTAAGACGCGATCCATCCGGGAAGCGAGGTCGAAATTATGGGTTGCCATCAAGGCGGCTACACCGGTAGCCTTGATGAAATAGATCAGCTCCTCGAACACGCGGTCCGCGGTGTGAGGATCGAGATTGCCGGTCGGCTCATCCGCCAAAAGCACGCAAGGGCCGTTGGCGACAGCGCGCGCGATAGCAACGCGCTGCTGCTCGCCGCCGGAAAGCTCGGACGGACGGTGCGTTGCCCGCTCGTAAAGGCCGAAGTTCGACAAAAGCTCAAGCGCCCGCGCTTTGGCGTGCTTCTTCCTGACGCCGGCAAGAAGCTGCGGCATCATCACATTCTCGACCGCCGAAAACTCGGGCAGTAAGTTATGAAACTGGTAGACGAAACCGATTTGCGTACGCCGGACCCGGGTGCGATCGCCATCGGAAAGCGCCGTGCAATCGATCCCATTGAGAAGCACGCTTCCCCCGCCTGGCTTCTCGAGAAGCCCGGCCATGTGCAACAGCGACGACTTGCCGGAGCCCGAGGGTCCGACAAGCGCGACCGCCTCGCCCTCGTAAATCTCGGCGGAAGCTCCGCACAAAACCTGCAGCTCGCGGTCTCCCTGGCGGTAGGTCCGCTCAAGCGATACAACCTGCAATACCGGCCGCGTTCCGGCAAAGTCGCGTGGCGTCTTCGTCATTCGTAGCGCAAAGCCTCCACAGGATCGAGGCGCGCAGCCTGCAGCGCCGGATAAATCGTTGCAGCCATCGAGAGCAGCAGTGAAACCGCGACGATGACGGCAACTTCAACGGGGTCCATCTCCGATGGAAGTCTAGACAGGAAATAAACCTGCGGATCGAACAGGCGCGTGTTTGTCACCACCGAGAAGAAGTAGCGGATCTCCTCCATATTCAGACTCACGAGAACGCCAAGAATTAGGCCTGCGAGCGTGCCGATGATGCCGATGCTCGTGCCGCTGATAAAGAAGACGCGCATGATCGCGCCGCGCGTTGCCCCCATGGATCGCAGCACAGCGATGTCCCGGCCCTTGTTCTTCACGAGCATGGTCAGGCCGGAGACAATATTCAGCGTCGCCACCAGTACGATGAGCATGACGATGAGGAACATCACATTCCGCTCGACCTTAAGAGTGTTGTAGAAGGTCGCGTTCCGCTGCCGCCAATCGTTCATGAGCATGTCGGGCCCGGCCGCGTCTTGAAGGCTCGCACGCATGGCATCGACATTGTCGGGATTGTCGACGACAAGCTCCAAAACATGCACTGCGCCCGGCACGTTAAAGAAAGACTGCGCCTCTTTGAGCGGCAGGAAGGCAATCGTGTTGTCGTATTCCGACATGCCCATCTCGAAGATCGCCTTGATGGGGAACCGCTTCACACGCGGAGCTGTGCCGAACGGCGTCGAGGCGCCGCGCGGAGCGAGGAGCGATATTTCGTTCCCGACGAACACATTGAGCGAGTTGGCGAGGCGCGTCCCTATGGCGACCCCTCCGGAGTCGTCAAAACCGTCGAGCGTGCCGTAGCGGATATTTTCCGAAATGGATGTGAGCGCCTTGAGATCCTGCGCGCGAAGGCCGCGCACGATGATGCCCGATGAATTCGATTGCGAGGAGATCATCACCTGGCCTTCAACCACCGCGAGCGACACCTTCACGCCCGGAACGGCGTTAAGCCGCGCTGCGGTCTCGGCATAATCGGTGAAAGACCGGGCTAGCGGCCGCACGATCACATGACCGTTCAGGCCGAGAATTTTGTCGAAGAGCTCCTTGCGGAACCCGTTCATCACCGAAAGCACGATGATGAGCGTGGCCACGCCAAGCGCGATGCCGATCACGGCGAAGACGGCAATGACGGACACCGATCCCTTCTTGCGGCGCGCGCGCAGATAGCGGAAGGCGAGCAGCCACTCGAACGGCGCGAACGCCGCTGTGCCCCGTGCCGCCTGCTGTCTCATCCTTTACTCCGCGCTTTCGTCTTGGCCGGCTTGGGCGCTACCGGAGCGGGAGCCGCCACTTGTCCGGTGGCTGCCGGCGTTGCGCCCGCGCTCATTCCCAAGCTGTGATGCAGTTTATTTATGGCGGCATCAAGGGCGAGCGAGCTTCTTTCGCCGGTGGCGCGGTGCTTAAGCTCCACCTCGCCGCTGCTCAGGCCCTTGGGTCCGGCAATGACCTGCCATGGCAAGCCGATTAAATCCATGGTCTTGAATTTGGCGCCCGCGCTTTCGCCGGTGTCGTCGTACAAAACGCCGGCACTCGCACCGCCGAGCGCTGGGTAGAGTTTCGCGCAGGCTTCGTCGCAGGCCTTGTCCCCAGGCTTTAAGTTGATGAGACCAACTCTAAAGGGGGCGACCGATTCAGGCCAGATAATCCCCGCGCTATCGTGGCTTGCCTCGATTATAGCCGCGACAAGGCGCGATACGCCCACACCGTAGGACCCGCCCTGCAACGTGACAAGCTGCCCGTCCGGCCCCTGTACCTGGCATTTCATTTTCGCGGAATATTTCGTCCCGAAGAAAAAGATGTGCCCAACCTCGATGCCGCGCGCCGAAAGGCGCCGCTCCGCGGGCACCTCGCGATCGAAACGGGCCGCGTCGTGCATCTCGCTGGTTGCAGCGTATTTATCCGTCCAGCGCTCGACCACCGGTGCCAGATCCTGGCCATAATCGGTCGCTTCGTCCGGAACGGGCATTTCGATGAGATCGCGGTCGCAGAACACCTCCGACTCGCCCGTATCGGCCAGGATGATGAATTCGTGGCTCAAATCGCCGCCGATGGGGCCGGTGTCCGCCTTCATCGGCACGGCCTTCAGGCCCATGCGCGCGAAGGTCCGCAAATAGGCGACGAACATGCGATAATAGGATTGGCGCGCGCTGTCCGCGTCGAGGTCGAAGGAGTATGCGTCCTTCATCAGGAACTCACGCCCGCGCATCACCCCGAAGCGTGGCCGCACCTCGTCGCGGAACTTCCACTGGATGTGATAAAGGTTCTTCGGCACGTCGCGGTAGGACTTCACCGAATCCCGGAAGATTTGCGTGATCTGCTCCTCGTTAGTGGGCCCATAGAGCATGTCGCGCTCATGGCGGTCCTTGATACGCAACATCTCGGCGCCGTAGTCGCCGTACCGGCCGCTTTCCTGCCAGATATCCGCAGGCTGAATGGTCGGCATGAGCATTTCGATTGCGCCGGCCCGGTCCTGCTCCTCGCGCACGATCTGCTCGATCTTTTTGAGCACGCGAAAGCCGAGCGGTAGCCACGAATAAATACCGGCGCTCGACTGGCGGATCATGCCCGCCCGAAGCATCAGCCGGTGGGAAACGATCTCCGCTTCCTTGGGATCGTCCCGCAAAACGGGAAGAAAATATTGGCTAAGTCTCATGATGCGCTCCGCCGCGTGCAAGTCGCGGCCCTGGCGGAGGGACATACCGTTTTCCAAAGGCCGGTGCAATGGCGGAGGCGGGGTTATACCGGCGGACATTAACGGTGAGCGGTGAATTGTCATTCCCGCGCAGCCGGGAACCCAGCAATTGCGAGGCGAAAGAACTGCGAACTCAATGATATAGCGCAGTGCCTACTGGGTCCCTGCCGTTGCGGGGCCGGTGCCGCGGACCGGTCAAAACCAATGCACCGCACCCTCGCCGGAGACCGCTAAAATTGGTTGGGAAAACTGCACAATTTTTTGGCGGAAAGGCGTTAAGAGTTCGTGACAAGACCTGCAATTTTCGCTACGCTGCCATTCCAAATTGACATGGGTTTCTTAAATATGCACCGTTCGAGAAGTGATAGGCACCCAAGTCTAGGGAGGATAGGCTAGCGCGATCCGCATAGGCGTTAGCTGACTTAAAAAGCATCCGTTGACGGAAAAACTTAAGCAGCAAGGTGATCCTTGCTGCTTTTCTTATTCGATGACGAGCGTCTGGTTGCGCCCTTATGCTTGCTCTAGCTCGACAAGCGTTCCGCAAAAATCCTTGGGATGAAGGAAAAGCACGGGCTTGCCGTGGGCTCCGGTCTTTGGCTCCGCGTTGCCGAGAACGCGCGCGCCTTTTTCGATGAGACGGTCGCGCGCGGCCAGGATGTCGCTGACCTCATAACAAATGTGGTGGACACCGCCCTCGGCGTTCCGCTCGAGAAATTTCGCTATGGGGGAGTCTGCACCGAGTGGCTCCAGCAGCTCGATCTTGGTGTTCGGCAAAGCGATGAAGATGGTCGATACCCCGTGCTCGGGTTGAGGCACAACCTCGGAAACGCTCGCGCCCAAGGTATCCCGGTAGACCGCGGCGGCGGCGGCTAAGTTTTTCACGGCGATAGCGACGTGGTTCAAACGTCCGATCATGCGAGCCTCCCTGCAAGCAGCTAAACAATCGAAACCAAGACCGAGCAAAGGGGCTTTTTCCCCCAAACCAGCTTCATTTCGGCGCGAACCGATCGAGCAATGGCGTCCCGGATGGTTTCCCTGTCCTTGCGTCTCGCCTTCGGAATGCTCTCCACAGCGTTGTACACCGCGCTCAGCGCACGCTCGCCCATATCGAGGCCGTTCGCATCGCAGCCAGGGATCCCCACCACCTCGACTTCGGGTTCGGCGGCCATCTCTCCATTGCGCTGGATCACCACGGAAACGGCAACGTGGCCGTTCCAGGAAAGACGCTTGCGCTGAACCACAGCCGGATCGCCCGCCTGAAGCACCAGATTGCCATCCCGGTAGAGGCGTCCGATAGGGACATCTCCATCGATGAGATGAGGGCTGTCCGGTCCGAGGTGAAATAGGCGGCCATCGCGCACACCGCGAATGGCCGTTATGCCATGTACCTCTGCAAAAGCCACATGCGCTTCGAGATGGCGCGGCTCGCCGTGCATCGGTAGCGCGTAGTGCGGCCGGGTGAGCCGGTACATGCGTGTGAGCTCGCCCCTGCGGGGGTGCCCGGAGGCATGGACCGGTCCGTCCGGCGCCTCGGTAACGATCGCGATGCCGCGCTCGGCAAGCTGGTTCTGAATCCGGATGACCGCGTCCTCGTTGCCGGGTATGGTTCGCGAGGAGAAGACGATACTATCGCCGCGATCGAATTTCACGAGGGGATGTTCGCCCTTGGCAATGCGGGCAAGCGCCGCCTGGCTCTCGCCTTGGCTGCCGGTAACGAGGGCGGCAACCTTGTCGCGCGGTATGCTACCGAAATTTTCCTGATCGAAGTAAGTCAGATGCTCCGGCCAAAGCCCGGTCTCGCGGGCCGCCTCGACGATGCGATGCATGGCGCGCCCAACGAGAACGAGCTCGCGCCCCGCAGCGCGAGCCGCCTCGCCTATAGCGACGAGGCGGGCGACATTCGATGCGAACGTCGTGATGGCAATGCGCCCTTTTGCCCGCCCGATGACCGCCTTCAAATTTTGAGCGACGGCTTGCTCGGTCGCGCTCGTGCCATCGACCAGCGCGTTGGTGCTATCGCAGACGAGCACGCGCACCCCCTCCTCGCCCAATCGCGCGAGCTTGGCCTCGTCCGTCGGATCGCCCCAGCCGGGCGTGTCGTCGAACTTCCAATCGCCGGTGTGAAGCACGTTCCCGGAGGGCGTGCGCAAATAAACCGCGTTGGTTTCCGGTATCGAATGGGCAACCGTGACAAGGTCGACGTCGAAGGGGCCGATATTGAAGCGCGAGCCCTGTACCATTTCGACGATGGGCACTTCATTGCGGTGGCCGAACTCTTGCAGCTTACCCCTGAGCAGCCGTGCCGCGAACTTGGTCGTGTAGACAGGGGCCCGAAGCCTGGGCCACATCTCCGCCACCGCCCCGATGTGATCCTCGTGAGCATGGGTGATGAGGATACCGGCAAGACTTTTCCGCTCCTCTTCGATGAAGCGCAAATCCGGAAGCACGACGTCCACACCCGGCTCGCTGGCGTCCGGAAATGTGATGCCGCAGTCGATCATCAGCCATTGCCGGTCCTCGGCCGGGCCGATGCCATAGAGGTATACGTTGAGACCGATTTCCCCGATGCCGCCCAGCGGCAAGAACACAAGTTCGGGTGTGGCAGGCGTTCCTGTCGTTGACATTCTTTTTTTGGTGTCCTGCTTTTGAGGATTGGAGGCGAGGATTATCGCCGGCTAAGGCCCTCCGGATATATGTCGCCGGCGTTCACTGTTATGACAACCCCCGGTCCGGTTTCGAGTTGCAGCGCGCCCCCTTGGTCGACGCCGCAGAACTTACCTCGAATTGAGGAACCGTTCAAACTCACAGTAATGGGTTCGTTGAGCGCAAGGGCGCGCGAGAGCCAAACTTCCCTGATCGAGCCGAAGCCTTTCCCCTCCTGCCAGCGGCCGAGCCAAGTTTCGAAAGCCGCCGTGAGTGCGTCGAAGAGCTGGCCCGTGCCGGCCTGCCCTAAACCGAGAGCGGCGACCGGCCGGCCGGTATCGGACGGCGCAACGGCGGTGTTGATGCCGGTGCCGATGACAGCAACGGCGCCACTCCCCTTTACCGCGGAAAGGCTCTCGATCAGGATGCCTGCGATTTTTGCACCGCCGAGCATCACATCGTTGGGCCACTTCAGCCGCAAATCGGGGAGTTGCGCAGGAGTGAGCTGGCTGGCGAGCGCATCGTACACTGCGAGCGCGGCTACGAAAGAAAGCTGGGTTGCAACGCTAACGCTTGCGCTCAAGCGCAAAATCAGGCTCGCGTACAGATTCCCCTTTGGCGAATGCCAGCGCCGCCCTCCCCGGCCGCGGCCCTGACTTTGCTCGCTCGCTACGATCCAGAGCGGACCCTCGCAGCCGGCGGTAATCTGGCGCAGCGCCTCCTCATTCGTCGAATCGATGCACTCGAAACGCAAGACGGAAACGGCTGTTTTCTCTAGGTTCACGGCTCAGAAAAGTGAGCGCGAGGCCACATCGGCGGCGGCCTTGAGCGGGCTCGGATTGAGGAAAAACAGGATCACGAAGGCCGCCGATACGCCAAGTGTCAATTGCACCGAGGCCGGTATGGCCTCGAAACCCGCGCCCTGCTCATCGAAATACATGATTTTGACGATGCGCAAATAATAGTAGGCGCCCACCACCGACAATATCACGCCCACAATGGCGAGCCAGTAAAGATGGGCCTGGATCGCTGCATTGAAAACGTAGAACTTGGCAAAGAACCCAGCAAGCGGAGGAACTCCAGCTAGCGAGAACAGCAGCATGGCGAACAGGAACGCAAACAGCGGTTTCTCGCGCGATATGCCTGCCAGATCCTGGATAGCCTCGCTCATGATATTGCCTTTGCGCATGGCCAGAACGCAGGCAAAGCTGCCAAGCGTCATGGCAAGATAAATCGTGAGATAGATAAGAACGCTCGATATGCCTTCCACAGGGGCGCCATCGGGTGTTGCAGCGGCCAAACCGATCAGAGCATATCCGACGTGGCCGATGGAGGAATAGGCAAGCAGGCGCTTGATGTTCTGCTGACCGATGGCAGCAAACGCGCCAAGCGCCATCGAGCCCACGGAAACCGCAATGATGACCTGCTGCCACTGCGCCGCCGCATCCGGGAAAGCGCCGAGGATGACCCGGATCACCATCGCCATGGCCGACATTTTGGCCGCGGCCGCGAAATAGGCGGTGACCGGGGTCGGAGCCCCCTCATAGACATCGGGTGTCCACATATGGAACGGGACAGCCGAGATCTTGAAGGCGAGCCCCGCCAAGATGAAGACCAAACCGAAGACGAAGCCGATCGGCGCCCCGTGTGCCCGCGCCGCTTCGGCGATCTGCGGGAACCCGGTCGCCCCGGTGTAGCCGTAGACGAGCGATGAGCCGTAGAGCAAAAGCCCCGAGGAAAGAGCGCCGAGCACGAAGTACTTGAGCCCGGCCTCTGTCGAGCGCAAACGGTCGCGATGGAAAGCGGTAATCACGTAAAGTGCAAGGCTTTGGAATTCCAAAGCCAGATATAGCGATATGAGGTCGTTTGCCGAGATGGTCAGCATCATCCCGGCTGTCGAGAGCAGGATCAGCACAGGAAATTCGAAGTGTAGAAGCCGCTCGCGCCGCATATAGTCGAAGGAAAGCATGATCGTGAAGGCAGAGCCGGCGAGCGTCAGAATCTTCATGAAACGCGCGAAGCTATCGTTCACGAAGGCTCCGTTGAAAAGCTGCTCCGCCGGCTGCTCCTGGCGGGCGATCAGCAGTGCCGCTCCGGCGAGCACCACAATGGATACGATGCTGATGCTGAAGCCCGTTTGGTAGCGATGAAAGACACCCCAAAGCAGGAGCACCAACGCAGCCAGCACAATGAACAGCTCTGGAAAGATGGGCGTGTAGTCGGAGAGCATTGGCGCGGCCCTATTTCTGGAGTTGTGCGACGAGCGGCGTCGCGCTCATGGCTTGCCGGGCTGCAATGGCTTCCCGGTACGGAGCGATCATAGCGTTTACGGCTCCCGACGCCGTGTCGAGCACGGGCTTCGGATAGAAGCCGAGAAGGACCGTCAACACCACGAGCGGCGCCATAATAGCGATCTCACGCGCCGTCATATCCTTGATACCAGCAAGCGATGGCTTTTCGAACTTCCCGAAAAGCACATGCCGGTAAAGCGTTAGCGCGTAAAGCGCCGAGAGAATAATGCCGAAGGTTGCGAAGAATGCGACCACGGAATTTGCGCGGAACGTCCCGAGAAGGGAGAGGAATTCGCCAATAAACCCGCTTGTACCGGGAAGCCCGACATTTGCCATGGTGAACACCATGAACATGAAGGCGTAAACCGGCATGCGGTCGGCGAGCCCGCCATAAGCTGCGATCTCACGCGTATGCATACGGTCGTAAACGACGCCGACGCTAAGGAAGAGCGCTCCGGAAACAATGCCGTGGCTCACCATCTGGAATACCGCGCCCTGAGCGCCCGTCTCCGTACCCGAGAAAGCGCCGATGGTCACGAAGCCCATATGCGCGACGGACGAATAGGCGATGAGCTTCTTCATGTCCTTCTGCGCGAAGGCCACGAGCGAGGTGTATATGATCGCCGTCACGCCGAGCACATACATGAGCGGTGCATAGCTGACGGACGCCGCTGGGAACATGGGCAGCAGAAAGCGCAGGAAGCCATATCCGCCCATCTTCAACAGGATCGCCGCAAGAATGACGGAGCCGGCCGTTGGCGCCTCCACATGTGCATCGGGCAGCCAGGTGTGAACGGGCCACATCGGAAGTTTGACCGCGAATGAGGCTAGGAAAGCAAACCACAGCCAAGTTTGCAGGCCTTCGGCAAAATGGAACTTCAAGAGCGTAGGAATCTCGGTTGTGCCCGCCTGCCCGTACATAGCGAGAATGGCCAGCAGCATCAGAACCGAGCCAAGCAGCGTGTACAGGAAGAATTTGAAGCTCGCATAAACCCGGCGCGCGCCGCCCCAAACGCCGATGATGAGGAACATCGGGATCAGGCCGCCTTCGAAGAAGAGGTAGAACAGCACGAGGTCGAGCGCGGCGAACACGCCGATCATCAGCGTTTCGAGCAGCAGGAACGCGATCATGTACTCTTTCACGCGTTCGGTGATCGAGCGCCAGCTGGCGAGGATGCAGAGCGGCATCAGGAGGGTTGTGAGGATCACAAAGGGCAAGGAAAGCCCATCCACGCCGACATAGTAGGTGATCGTGTTAGAAAGCCAGGGCCGGTGCTCGGTGAACTGAAATCCGCTGTTGGACGGATCGAACTGGACGAGCAGAACCAGCGACACGCCGAACGTAATCAGCGTCGTCCAGAGCGCAATCCAGCGCGCATTTCTCTTCGCCGCTTCGTCGCTGCCTCTCAAGATCGCGAGAAACAGGGCGCCAGCGACGGGCAAAAGGATGATGGTGGTGAGTATTGGCCAGTCCTTCATAGCTTGAACAGCGCCCCGCTGAAGAGATAAGCGAAATAGCTGACGAGTGCGACCACACCGATCAGCATGACAAAAGCGTACTGGTAGACATAGCCCGTCTGAAACCGGACCGCCCGTTTAGCCATGCCCGTGACGCGGGCGGCGACCCCATCGGGGCCAAGCCCGTCGATAATCATGCCATCGCCATAGATCCAGAGGACCCGCGCGATCCAGCGAGTGGGCCGCACGAAGATGAGATGGTACAACTCGTCGAAGTACCACTTGTTATAGAGGAAGGCGTGGATGGGTTTGAAATTGCGGACAGTCCACGCGGGCAGCGCCGGAACCGCGACATAAGCGATGTAGGCAAGCGCAAATCCGCCGAGCATCATCAACGACGGCATCCACTTTATGAGAAGGGACTCGGTATTGTGGCTGTCGCTGAGGATCGAATTGTCCGGAAGTGTGAAAAGCGCCCCGCGCCAGAATTTCGTGTACAGATCCTCCACGAAATAGGGCGCGAACACGATGCCTGCCCCAAGCGCACCGATGGCGAGCAAGAGCAGCGGCCCCGTCATGACGGGCGGAGACTCATGGGCATGCTCGAAGGCATGCTCATCGTGCGGCTTGCCGAAAAACGCCATGAACATGAGGCGCCAGGAATAGAACGAGGTCAGGAACGCGACAATGACCAGGGACCAGTACGCGTATTCGGCACCCTGCGCATGCGAGGCGTGAGCAACGTCGATGATTGCGTCCTTCGAGAAATAGCCCGCGGTGTATGGAAAGCCCGTCAACGACAGCGTGCCCGCGAGCATCATTGCGAAGGTGAACGGAATGGCTTTGCGCAAACCGCCCATCTTCCGCAAATCCTGTTCTCCGTGAAGCGCGTGAATGACCGAGCCCGCACCGAGGAACAAGAGCGCCTTGAAAAAAGCGTGGGTAAAAAGATGAAAAATTCCGGCACTATAGGCGCGAAGCCCGAGAGCCGCGAACATATAGCCGAGCTGCGAGCAGGTCGAGTATGCAATGACGCGCTTGATGTCGTTCTGGGCCACACCGACGGTGCCCGCGAAAAAAGCCGTGGTAGCGCCCACAAGCGTGACCACCCAAAGCGCCGTTGGCGAAAGCTCGAAGAGTGGGGACAGCCGCGCGACCATGAACACGCCTGCCGTCACCATGGTGGCGGCATGGATGAGAGCCGACACGGGCGTCGGACCTTCCATGGCGTCGGGCAACCACGTATGCAACAAAAACTGCGCGGATTTGCCCATCGCGCCCATGAACAAGAGAAGACAAATTACGGTCAGCGCGTCCGCCTGATAGCCGAAGACCGGCAGCATCAGCGTCTTCTTCTCGCTCGCGGCGGCGAAGACGGTGTCGAAGCTCGCGTCCCGGAAAACATAGAAAACCGCGAAGATGCCAAGCGCGAAGCCGAAATCGCCGACGCGGTTGACGACGAACGCCTTGATCGCCGCCGAATTTGCCGAAGGCCGGTGATACCAGAAGCCGATCAGGAGGTAGGATGCAAGTCCGACGCCTTCCCACCCGAAGAACATCTGCACGAAGTTGTCGGCGGTCACGAGCGAAAGCATCGCAAAGGTGAAAAGCGACAGCTCGGCGAAAAAAAGCGGCTGGCGGTCGTCCTCCGACATGTAGCCGATCGAGTAAATGTGGACGAGGGCTGAGACCGTGTTCACAACAACGAGCATGACAGCCGTGAGCGTGTCGATCCTCAGCGCCCACGAGGCTTGCAAATCGCCAACGCCGATCCAAGGCAGAAGGGCGATGCGCGTTTCCTCGCCGAGAATACCTACACGATAGAACGCGATCCAGGAGAGCACCGCGCCCGCGACGACGAGCAGGCTGGTCAGAATGCCCGAGGCTTTATCGCCCAAAATGCGGCCGAAGAAGCCTGCTATTAGCGCCCCGGCCAGGGGCATGAGTACGATGGCTGGATACATGGCGCGCCTCAGCCTTTCATCGAGTTGATGTCGTCAACGGCGATGGAGCCGCGGTTCCGGAAATAGATCACGACAATGGCAAGCCCGATTGCCGCCTCGGCCGCGGCGACCGTCAGAACGATCAGCGCATAAATCTGGCCAGTGATGCTGTTTAAGTAAGCCGACAGCGCCACGAGATTGATGTTCACCGCTAGCAGCATCAGCTCGATCGACATCAGGATGATGATGACGTTTTTACGGTTCAGGAAAATTCCAAAAACGCCAAGGGTGAACAGGATCGCCGCCACGCTTAGATAATGTTGCAGGGCGATGCCCGTCGCGGCCTCGATGGGAGAGAGAGTGTTTGGCATGGCGATCAGGAAATCCCTTTCCCAGTTTCCACTCGGACGACTTCAATGGCATCCTCGCGCCGGCGGCCCACCTGTTCGGCGACATTCTGCCGCTTGGCGCTGCGCTTATGCCTAAGCGTCAGCACGATCGTACCGATCATCGCGACGAGAAGCACGGCCCCAGAGAGCTCGAAGAAATAGACATATTTCGTGTAGAGTACGCGCCCGATTGCCGCAGCATTCGTGACCTGCTCCGCCGGGACGGCCTGGATCGCGCCCGGTGCGAGCGTGAAGCTGCCCGCCACGAAAATCAGCTCCGTTAGCAGAATGAGGCCAATGAAAAGCCCAATGGGCAGGTAGCGCGCGCTGCCCTTGCGCAACTCGGCGAAATCGACATCCAGCGTCATGACGACGAACAGAAAGAGCACCGCAACCGCGCCCACATACACGATGACCAGGATCATGGCGAGGAACTCAGCGCCGAGCAGAACGAAAAGCCCCGCGGCATTGAAGAACGCGAGGATCAGAAAGAGCACCGAATGCACCGGGTTTCGCGCGGTGATGACCATAAGTCCGGAAGCCACCACCACGATGGAAAAGAGGTAGAAGAAAAACCCAGCGATGGTCATGCGCGGCAGATCCCGATCTATACGGCGTGAGCCGTTGAAGCACGAATTTGAACCTTGTTAAGTCCGCTGCCCTAGTGGACACTGGCAGCGAGCGCTCGCAGATCCTGCCGCAAGGCAGCAACAGCAACTAGAAAACTTGCGGCGGGCGCACTGGCATTTCGCGCTAACGGTTAGCGGTAGGACGCGCGCAATTCAAGGGTTTTGTGTCCGCTGGCAGCATTCGCTTCAACAGATCGCTTGCCGAACCTACCACGCCGCACTCTTTCGCGGGCTTGCTTGCCCCATTATGCACCAGCCCCCCAATTTTTGATGCCCTCAAACTCAGCGGTAGGGCGCGTCGAGCTCGATATTTCTGGCAAGCACGCGCTCCCAGCGGTCGCCGTTTGCCAGAAGCTTTTCCTTGTCGTAAAGAAGTTCCTCGCGCGTCTCTGTCGCGAACTCAAAATTCGGCCCCTCGACGATGGCATCGACCGGGCATGCTTCCTGGCAATAGCCGCAATAGATGCATTTCACCATGTCGATATCGTAGCGCGTTGTCCGGCGCGTGCCGTCGTTACGGCGCGGCCCCGCCTCGATGGTGATCGCCTGCGCCGGGCAAATCGCCTCGCAGAGCTTGCAGGCGATGCACCGCTCCATGCCGCTGGGGTACCGGCGAAGCGCATGCTCGCCGCGGAACCGCGGGCTGATGGGGTTTTTCTCGTAAGGGTAGTTGATAGTCGCTTTCGGCTTGAAGAAATATTTCATGGCAAGCCACAGCGCTACCACGAATTCCGCCAAGACCGCGTATCTGAGGGACCGTGCGAAGCCCATGCAAACGCTCCTGTGACAGAGAGGCCAGGCGTTAGCGCGCCAAGCCTCCGAATTGCAAAACCGCGCCCACCACCACGACCATGGCAATCGACACCGGTAGAAAAACCTTCCAGCCAAGCCGCATCAGCTGATCGTAGCGGTAGCGCGGTACGATCGCCTTCACCATCGCGAACATGAAGAAGACAAAGCAAACCTTGAGCACGAACCAGATAATACCCGGCACCCAGGTGAGGGGCGCAACGTTGATCGGAGGCAGCCAGCCGCCCAGGAAAAGAATCGTGGTCATCGCGCACATCACTACGATGGACACATACTCGCCGAGCATAAAGAGCAGATAGGGTGTCGAGGAGTATTCCACCATGAATCCTGCCACGAGTTCCGACTCGGCCTCCGGCAGATCGAAGGGCGGCCGATTCGTTTCGGCAAGCGCCGAGACGAAGAAAACAATGAACATCGGAAACAGTGGCAGCCAGTACCAATTCAGGACCGACAGCCATGGCACGCCTGCGAGTGTGGCAAGCCCGTGGGACCGCTGGGCCTCGACGATGGCCGAAAGGTTGAGAGAACCGGCGCAGAGAAGCACCGTTATGATGACGAAGCCGATGGAGACCTCATAGGAGACCATCTGTGCGGCGGAGCGGAGCGAGCCGAGGAAGGGATATTTCGAATTGGAGGCCCATCCGCCCATGATCACGCCGTAAACGCCCAGAGACGAAATCGCGAACAGATAGAGGATGCCCACATTCAAGTCGGACACGACCCATCCATCGGCTACGGGAATGACAGCCCAAGCGGACAGCGCCAGCACTGTGGTCATGAGCGGCGCCAGCAGGAATACGAACTTGTCCGAACCGTCGGGGATGACAGGCTCTTTGATGACGAATTTAATGAAGTCCGCGAAGGATTGTAGAAGCCCGAAAGCGCCGACAACGTTCGGACCGCGCCTCAGCTGAACCGCCGCCCAGATCTTCCGGTCTGCAAGAAGCAGAAAGGCAATGCTCAAGAGCAGCGAGACAAGCAGTAACAGGCTTTTCCCGGCGATGATAACGAGGGGAAAGCCGTAATCCGACCAGAGTGCGCCCCAATCAACCATGCGTGCCCGCCGCTCCAATTTGAGTTTCTTGGCTCACGGCCGATAGCTCGGCCATCACAGAAGACGCCCGCGCGACCGGGTTCGTCTGATAATAGTCTTCGACAAGCGGTACAAGCGGCGCATCGGGAAGCGGAGGCAGACGGTCCCTCGCGATTTGCAGCTTTGGCAATCCTTCCGCCTTCACAACGTCGATTGCAGCGAGGTGCGGATGATCGCGATACATCGCGGTGCGCAACTCTCTGAGATTGTCGAAGCCAAGCTTCGCGCCAAGATGCTCTGAAAGCGCCCGGATAATCGTCCAGTCCTCCCGCGCGTCGCCGGGCGGGAAAACGGCGCGCTCGCCAAGCTGGACCCGGCCCTCGGTGTTCACATAGGTACCGTTCTTCTCGGTGTAGGCCGAGCCCGGCAGGATTATATCGGCAAGGCGCGCGCCCCGGTCGCCGTGCGAGCCTTGGTAGATCACGAAGGCGTCTCCGGTGTGGCTCACGTCGAATTCGTCGGCGCCGAGGAGATAGAGCACCTCAATATCGCCGCTATCGAGCATGCCTTTCACGTCGAACCCTTCTTCGCCCGGCACAAAGCCTATGTCGAGGCCGCCAACTTGCGCCGCGGACGCATGCAGAACGTTAAAGGGGTTCCAGGCGCTCGCGTCCTTGCCCTCCATGGCAGCGGCAGCGAGGTGCGCCGCCTTTAAAAGCACGTTTTCGCCGGCGTCGTGGTTGAGCGCGGCTTGGCCCACGGCGATCAGCGGATGCGAGGCCGCGCGCAGTGTGGATAGAACCCCGTTCCGGCCATCCAGCGCATCGTCCAGCGCTTTGAGCGAGTTGCCGAGCCACTCGTAGGGATAGGTCAAATCCGCGGAAGGACCTATGAGCACGACCTTGGCGCGCCGCTGCAGCCAAGCTTTGCGGAACCGGGCATTGAGAACCGCCGCCTCTGCGCGCGGGTTTGCGCCGATCAAAACCATCGCATCGGCCTTGTCCACGCCGGCGATGGTGGAGTTAAACAGATAGCTCGCACGTCCGTGGCGCGGATGCAGCTTTGCCCCGAGCTGACGGCAATCGCGATGCGGCGAGCCGAGCTTATCGAGCAGGGCTTTGAGCGCGTACATTTCCTCGGCCGCGCAAAGATCGCCCGCGATGGCACCCACCTTCTTGCCGCCCGCTTTTGTCACCCGGGCCGCGATTTCATTGAACGCGTCGTACCAGGAGACCTCTTCGAGCTTGCCGTTCTTGCGCATATAGGGCCGGTCGAGCCGCTTGCGCTTCAGCGCGTCCACAACGCCACGCGTCTTGTCCGATATCCACTCCTCGTTCACGCCATCGTGGTTCCGCGGCAGGATGCGAAGAACCTCGCGTCCCCTGCTATCCACACGGATGTTAGAGCCGATACCATCCATGACGTCGATGGTCTCGGTCTTGCGAAGCTCCCAAGGGCGCGCGGTGAACGAGAAAGGCTTCGAGGTCAGCGCACCGACGGGGCAAAGGTCGACCACGTTGCCCGAAAGCTCCGAATGCATGCCCTGCTCGAGGTATGTGGTAATTTCCATATCCTCGCCGCGTCCGATGGCACCGAGTTCGGGGACGCCTGCAATCTCGGTCATAAACCGCACGCAGCGCGTGCACTGAATGCAGCGCGTCATGAAGGTTTTGATCAGCGGGCCTAGATACTTCTCTTCGACGGCGCGCTTGCTTTCGCGGTAGCGGCTTCCGTCGAAGCCATAATACATGGCCTGGTCCTGCAAATCGCACTCGCCGCCCTGATCGCAGATTGGGCAATCCAGCGGATGATTGAGGAGCAGAAACTCCATCACGCCTTCGCGCGCCTTTTTGACAAGCGGCGTGTCGGTCCGGATCGCGGGGGGCGTGCCATCGCGGTTAGGCCGCAGATCGTTCACGCTCGTGGCGCAAGACGCCATGGGTTTCGGCAGACCCACGACCTCAACGAGGCACATGCGGCAATTACCCGCAACCGACAAGCGCTCGTGATAGCAGAAGCGCGGGATTTCGAACCCCGCAAGCTCGCACGCCTGCAACAGCGTGATGCCGTCCTCGACCTCGATTTCGCGACCGTTAATGTTGAGCTTTGGCATATTGAACCTGCGATGAGCACCCGCCTGCGAACGCTCTTATGTCACTAAGAAGTGCTGCCGGGCAATGGATAAGTGCGGAGCCTCGCACAGGAAGTGGAAGCCCGTGCGGCTTTCACGAAAGGAGAGAAAGCGGGCGCGTGGCCACCTGTCAAGAAAACATCGCCGCGCCCGCTGAAGTTTCGCTATGGCCGGCTCGCCTGACCCTCTTCGGTGTGCCCAGGCAGACCGCCAACGGTGTCGTCGGGCCTGCCGCGGTCTACCCGGGGGGACGAAGGCGGCACCGCGCGCAAGGAACGCTCAGTGGCGGCGCCGGCATCGAACTCCTCATTGCGGCGATAGCTGCGCGTCCGGTCCTCTTTCTGCTTTTGCGGCTGCATTTGAGGGGCGGTTTTCTGAGTGTCCGGTTCCTCTGCGGCGGCCGGCGCCGCAGGCAGGCCAAGAAGCGCTGAAACAAGAACGAAGGCGATGGCCCTAACCATGTCCGATCTCCAAAAACAATGCCTAATTTAACCCTGTTGCCGCCACGCCCTTACTTGCTGGCCCGTCCAAAGCGACGCCCCCCAGGCGAGAATGGCGAGCGCAGCCGGAAGTGGAATACGTGCCATGAAAAACGGTACGCTCAATGCGATAATCAGTAAAGTCCCGCCAAGCCCCAGGACGATGTCCGCCCGCGTGCCGTGAAAAGCCCGGCCCGCTGCCGCGCCGAGTAGCCCGAAGGCGAAAAGCAGAAGGAATTGCTGCTCCGAGGTCCAGCTGAAGAAGAAGCGGTTGTCGAGGATTTGCGCCAGCGCTTGGGCGTGAACGAACACGCCGGGCAGCACCTTATGCTCGCTTCCTAGTGAATATGGCACGCTGTGCTGATCCTGCCCCGCAAAATCCGGTCCAATAAGGACGATCTTCCCCTTCACGTCAGGGACCTGCCCACCCTGTTGCGGCGAGAGGAACTCATAAGCCGAATAATCCGCGAACGTTCTGCCGTCCTCAGGTTCAAGCAGCCAATCGATACGCTGGGTGCCCTCGGGGATTTCGCGGGCCCCTAACGCGGCCTCAACTTGCGGGAGCTTTGCCAGGGTGCTTGTGAGCGAGGTATAGCCATTCGCCGAGGCGCCATGATCGATACCGCGCGTCGCCCGGTCGCCCAGCGAGAGTATCTCTTGCGAGCGCTTTAGGTAGATGTGCCCAGCCCGGCGGCCTGTCCGTTGAACGAACTCGCGCAGGAACTTGCGCTGAGCATCGGTCTGCAACAAAGTATCGTCGACGGCCGCGACGACCACGGGTGCCTTCGCATCCCGAATGGCCGAGACGAGGCTGTCATCTTTAGCGGAGTCTGTCGGGGTCTTGAAGTAGAAATCGACGCCGATCGCGAGCGCTCCAGCATCCGAGACGGCCGTAACCAGTTTGGCAAGCCACGCCCGGTCGGCGGGAGGCATCGACGGCAGCCCTGCTTTTTCAAGGCTTTTCTCGTCGACGTAGACGATTGCGACGTCTTTATGCGGCTTATCGAGGCGCGGCGAGAAATAGTGGATGAGCCAGTCTTCGGTCCAATGCTCGGACCCTTCGGGCAAGTAGTTGTTCCGCCCCAAATAGTTTATAGCAAGCGCCTGCGACGCGACCAGGGTAACGATCGCGGCTATAGCCCAGAATGTGGATGTCCCGGCGCCCCTCATGACCGCGTTTTTACCTTATCGAGTGGAAAGCGCAAGTGAGTGGCGGGCCCGGAAATGCGAACCGGACAGCTTAGCTCTACGGCCCTTCGCCCGCTGCCTTCGTGAGAATGGCCGCCATCAATTCTGAAGGTGTTTGACCTCTTCCGTCCGCCTTATCGCGCAGCGCCCGATAAGTTTCCGGAGTGAGAGGGATAGTGACGAGGAGCGACGATCCAGGCGGCAGAACCTCAGAGGCGAGGCGCTCCCGGACAAGCGACTCGAACGTCCTAAGCCGGTCCCGTTTCGCCTCGGCGCTGAGAGATGTGCGGTCAATCAGGGGACAGCAGACCGCGATGAGCTCGTTCGTTATATCGCCAAAAGAAATCCCTGGGCGTTCGGATTTAAGCCTCAAGATGATTTCGTTGATCTCATTGCCGAGGTCAGCGGCCCCTCCTCCTGCAAGAACACGCGCCTGCGCTGGAGATATGAGCCGGGCGACCGCGCCTTTTCCAATTTCTGGACATTCCAGCGCTTCGGCGGACCCCGTCCAGGCAAATACCAAAAGAGCGCTGAGAAGCTCAACCCAAAGCCGCGTGGGCGAGGAACGTGACATCGGGCAACCTCTTGAGCCGGTGCGTGCGACTGCCGGCGGTAAGAATAATATCAGCGCCGGGAATGGCCACCTGCGTCCAAGACGGCCATTTCGAGCCCGCTCGGATAGGATAGGCTAACCGAAGATCGAAAGCGCGCCAAATATCTTTCATACCAAATCCGCTGGATTGCTTCGCCCGCCCGCAGTTGTCATCCCGGAACGGCGCCCTTCGCGCCGTTCCGGGATCTTTTCGGACGCTGTGAATGTTGCAAGATCTCCCGGATAACGCCTGCGGCGTTTCGGGGATGACGGCCGCGAACTATTCAGCCGGATTTGCTATCATTCGGCGGCGGCGCGGGCCGCTTCGCGGCTGTGATAGGCGTCGATGCGCGCCTCCATCTCGTGGCGGAAGTGCCGGATGAGTCCCTGCACCGGCCAAGCGGCGGCATCGCCCAGCGCGCAGATCGTGTGCCCCTCGATCTGTTTCGACACCTCGTACAGCATGTCGATCTCGGCGAGCTCCGCGCGTCCCTCCGACATGCGATCCAGAAGGCGCCACATCCAGCCGGTGCCTTCCCGGCAGGGCGTGCATTGCCCACAGCTTTCGTGCTTATAGAAGTAGGAAATCCGCGAGATGGCCTTCACGATATCGGTGGACTTGTCCATGACGATGACGGCCGCTGTGCCCAGCCCCGAGCCAACGTTCTTGAGGCTATCGAAATCCATGCCGAGATCGTTGCACATATGCGCCGGCACGCAGGGGACCGAAGAGCCGCCGGGGATCACCGCGAGGAGATTGTCCCAGCCGCCGCGGACGCCGCCTGCGTATTTGTCGATCAGCTCGCGCAGCGTAATGCCCATTTCTTCTTCGACGTTGCACGGCTCGTTCACATGGCCCGAAATGCAAAAAAGCTTCGTGCCGGTGTTGTTCGGTTTGCCGAGCTTGGCGAACCACGGCGCGCCGCGTCTCAGGATATCGGGCACCACCGCGATGGATTCGACGTTGTTCACGGTTGTGGGCGCGCCCCAAACTCCGGCATTGGCAGGGAATGGCGGCTTGAGGCGCGGCTGCCCCTTCTTGCCTTCGAGGCTTTCGAGGAGCGCCGTCTCCTCGCCGCAGATATAGGCGCCGGCGCCATGGTGGACGTAAATGTCGAGGTCCCAGCCATGCACGTTGTTCTTGCCGATGAGCCGCGCCTCATAAGCCTCGTCGACGGCGGCCTGCAGGCGCTCGCGCTCGCGGATGAACTCCCCGCGTACATAAATGTAGCAGGTTTGCGCCCGCATCGAGAAGGACGCCAGCAGCGCGCCTTCAACCAGCAGATGCGGATCGTGCCGCAGGATCTCGCGGTCCTTGCAGGTGCCAGGCTCGGATTCGTCGGCGTTCACGACGAGATAATGCGGACGTCCGTCGGACTTCTTCGGCATGAAAGACCACTTCAAGCCGGTTGAGAAGCCTGCGCCGCCCCGGCCTCTCAGACCGCTCGCTTTGACCTCCTCGACGATCCAATCCTGCCCTTTTTCCATGAGGGCTTTTGTCCCGTCCCATGCGCCACGCTGCCGCGCACCCTTGAGCCGCCAATCGTGGATGCCGTAGAGGTTCTTGAAAATGCGGTCTTTATCGGAAAGCATGCACTAGTCCTCGTTTACGGGTTTCCCTTGAGGTTGCCCCGCCCCATCGCTCCGGCCTTGATATATTTCCGGATCGGTCAGCGTCTTCGCACCACCGGCCGGCGCGGAGAACTGCCTGCCGTTTTGCGGCCCGGTTTTCGGGGTGCGGCCGCGCTTGAAAGCTTCGAGCAGGGCTTCGAAGTTTCCGGGCGTCAGGTCTTCGTAATAATCTTTATTGACCTGCACCATGGGCGCATTCACGCAGGCGCCGAGGCACTCGACCTCGACCCAGGAGAACACGCCCTCGGGCGTAACCTGCCCCTCCGGCCCGATTACGCGCCGGCAGACCTTCTTGATTTCCTCCGCCCCGCGAAGCATGCAAGGCGTCGTCCCGCAGAGCTGCACATGGTAGCGTCCAACGGGCGACAGGTTGAACATGGTGTAGAAGGTCGCGATCTCGTAGACCCTGATATAGGCCATGCCGAGCATATCGGCGACGCAGCGGATCGCGGGCTCGGGCAGCCACTGATCGTGCTGCTCCTGCGCGCGCCAGAGAATTGGGATTACAGCAGCCTGCTGGCGGCCCTCGGGATATTTCTTGATCTGCTCCTTTGCCCACGCGAGGTTTTCGGGCGTGAACTCGAAGTCTTTCGGCTGGTTAGGATCGAGACGGCGGACGGACATGCTGCGCTCTCATAGTTTCGTGTTGGTGATAACCCAGAAGCGAGCCGGCTGCTAGAGGCTACGAGCGCGCGCGGCACGGAGGGCTTTCGGGCGCGTTAGTGAGGGATCAGGTCCAAGTAACCCAAGGCTACGAGGCAGATCAGGAGGAACGTCGTCAAGAAGCATAGAGCGAAGCAGTAGGTCCCGCGCCGGAAGGACCTAACAATGCCGTAGAGAGTATCCTCGATTTGCTCCTCGGACAGAGACGAAAGAAAATGATAGCCCATTTTCGGGTTGCGGTATTGCGGGCTCCAGCCAACCGAAAGCGTCAAGCACCTCAGATAGAGAACGCAACTGGCGAAGATCAGGAGTGTATCGACAGCGAGAACGGAACCGTAAAGCACCCGGTGCATGCCCGTTGCAGGGTAAACGAGATCGTTGAAGGCGTAAATGCAGATGGCAAAGATGATCGCCATGAACTGCATGAGCGCGCCCGCATTGTTCTGAATCCGTCCGATTTCCGACAGGTGCATGCCGATCTTGTCGGCGGACGCGATCTCATTATTAAAGGCTGCCATGGCCTCATCCCCCAGTGGCGTTGCCCCGTTGCGGGCAAGAGCCTCATCCCAATGTCACTTAACCGGGAAAGCGATGGCCTGCAAGGCCGATGAAATGGCCTGCGGTGGCGTTGCGGGCTAAATAACGTTATATGTTTGAGATGCAAACGCTTCCCAGCCACCAGCCGGGATAAGCCGCCGCGCGGTTCCCAGCGGCGCTGCCTTGAGAATCCCGGAGTGCACCTCCTTCGAGCCCGATGCGCTTGTCTATTGCGGCGAGGAAGCATCGGACGATTGCCTTGAGGTGCCGGACCCCGTCATCGTTGTGGAGATGCTTTCGCCGGGCACGCAAATGACGGACATGCGGGCTTCGCGGCTATTTCAAAGTGCCAAGCGTCCGCCACTACCTCATCGTTGACCCGGAAAAGCAGATGGTGATCCATCACGCGCGCGCCGAAGGCGGCGCGCTGCAAAAGCGGCTTTTGAGCGAGGGACAACTTCGCCTCGATCCGCCGGCCCTAAGTCTTCAAATCGAAAGCCTCTTCGGGTAAGTTCGATGCGGACGCCTTCCGGTATTTGGCCGGAGAGCGAAACGCTGTTATCTTAAAATGCATGGCCGGATTGCCGATACACAGCATGACCGTCGATGAATTTCTGCCCTGGGCGGAGGCGCAGGAGTGCGGCCGGTACGAGCTTGAGGACGGGCAGGTCGTCACTCTGCAATCGGAGCGGATCGAGCATCGCGAAGTGAAGTTCGAAACCGCTATCGCCCTGCGCGAAGCAATTAAAAAAGCCGGTCTGCCCTGCCACGCCGAGATAGACGGTGCCACGGTCCGCATTTCCGATGACACCGCCTTTGACCCGGATGCGCTCGTCTATTGCGGCGAGAAGCCGCCTCGGGGATCGCTCGAAATCCCCAATCCCATTATCGTCGTTGAAGTCCTATCTCCCGGCACGGCGATGCGGGACGCTCAGTCGAAACTTCGAGGTTATTTGAGTTTGCCGAGCGTGCATCACTACCTGATCTTGAACCCGGAAACGCGCATGGTGACCCATCATGCCCGCGCCGGAGCGGACGAGATTCGCACGCGTATATTGTCTTCTGGCCCGCTGCGGCTCGATCCCCCCGGTCTCGACTGCCAAGTCGAGTCCTTCTTTCCGGCGGCGTAACGGCGAATATTCGCCGCAGCGTCAGCGGTCGATTTCGCCGAACACGATGTCGAGGCTGCCGAGGATCGCCGACACGTCGGCCAGCATGTGGCCCTTACACAGGAAATCCATGGCCGCCAGATGCGGGTATCCAGGCGCGCGGATTTTGCAGCGGTAGGGCTTGTTCGTTCCATCGGCGACGAGATAGACGCCAAACTCGCCCTTGGGCGCTTCGACAGCCGCATAGACCTCGCCTTCCGGAACGCGGAAGCCCTCGGTGTAAAGCTTGAAGTGATGGATGACCGCCTCCATCGAGCGCTTCATCTCTCCGCGGCGCGGCGGCGTATATTTGTGATCCGTCGAAAGCACCGGCCCCTGCCCTGCCGGCGAATTCAGCCGCTCTATGCATTGCTTCATGATGCGGATGGATTGGCGCATCTCTTCCATGCGGATCAGGTAACGGTCCCAATTGTCGCCGTTTTTGCCGATGGGAATGTCGAATTCGAGGTCTGCGTAACACTCGTAGGGTTGAGACTTGCGCAAATCCCAAGCCGCACCCGAGCCGCGGACCATCACGCCCGTGAACCCGCGCGCCATCCCGTCCTCGAGGCTGACAACGCCGATATTGACGTTGCGCTGCTTGAAGATGCGGTTATCGGTGAGAAGGACGTCCATATCCTCAAGGGTTTTGAGGAATGGATCGCACCAGGCCTCGATGTCGTCGATCAAAGCCTGCGGCAAGTCCTGATGGACGCCGCCGGGCCGGAAATAATTGGCATGAAGCCGCGAGCCGCTCGCGCGCTCATAATATACCATGAGCCTTTCGCGCTCCTCGAACCCCCAAAGAATCGGCGTCAGCGCGCCCACGTCGACCGCGAAGGTTGTGACGTTGAGCATATGGCTCAGGATACGTCCAATCTCGCAGAAAAGAACGCGGATCAGCTGGCCGCGGATCGGCACGGACAGGCCTAAGAGCCGTTCGGCGGCAAGACAGAACGCGTGCTCCTGGTTCATGGGCGCGACATAATCGAGCCGGTCGAAATAGGGGATCGCCTGCAGATACGTTTTGTATTCGATGAGCTTCTCGGTGCCGCGATGCAAAAGGCCGATATGGGGATCGACCCGCTGCACGAGCTCGCCGTCGAGCTCGAGGATCATGCGCAGCACGCCGTGGGCGGCTGGATGCTGCGGCCCGAAATTGATCGTGAAATTCCGGTTCTCCGGCGGCCGTTCGGCTGTGTCCACAGCAGTTGCGCCCGGTTCCATTCCGCCATCAGCCATGGTGTGCCGCTCCCGCGAAAACGATCTCTAACATGCTCTCAACCCTTGCGCGCGGCCGTTGCTTTCTCATCGCCGGGAAGCGCGTATTGGGCGCCTTCCCAAGGGCTCAAGAAATCGAAGCTCCGAAATTCCTGGGGCAGCTTCACAGGCTCGTAAACGACGCGTTTCTGCTCCTCGTTGTAACGCACCTCGACAAACCCGGTAAGCGGGAAGTCCTTACGCAAAGGATGCCCCCGGAAGCCGTAGTCGGTGAGGATGCGCCGCAAATCCGGGTGCCCCTCGAAAAGAATACCGTAGAGGTCAAAGGCCTCGCGCTCGAACCAGTTGGCACCGGGAAACAAGCCCACGATGCTGGCAACGGGAGAAGAGCCATCGGTCTTCGTTTTGAGGCGGACGCGCAGGTTATTGTGCATGCTCAAGAAGTGATAAACCACATCGAAACGCTCCGGCCTGTCCGGATAATCGGCACCGCAAATATCGATGAGGACCTTGCAACGCCACGCGGGGTCGTCCCGGACAAACGTCACCGCCTCGGCAAGCTTCTCCCGCTTGACGATAAGCGTCAGCTCACCAAACGCTATTTTCGTTTCAACCACCGCATCCGTCAGGGCGGTCTTGGCCGCCTCGGCTAACGCCGCCAGCTTCGCCGTGTCAGTCATCGGTTTCCAAAGCCCTTACCGTGTGATTGTACCGGTGCGCCGGATTTTCTTTTGCAGAAGCATGATGCCGTAGACCAGCGCCTCCGCACTCGGCGGGCACCCCGGTACGTAAACATCCACGGGAACCACCCGGTCGCATCCGCGCACCACCGAATAGGAGTAATGGTAGTAGCCGCCGCCATTCGCGCAACTGCCCATCGAGATCACATAGCGCGGCTCTGGCATCTGGTCGTAAACTTTACGAAGCGCCGGCGCCATCTTGTTGCAAAGTGTACCGGCAACGATCATCACATCGGACTGACGGGGAGACCCGCGCGGCGCAAAACCGAAGCGTTCCACGTCGTAGCGCGGCATGGAGGCCTGCATCATCTCGACCGCGCAGCAGGCAAGGCCGAAGGTCATCCACATCAGCGAGCCGGTGCGCGCCCAGTTGATGAGCTCATCGGTGCTGGTAACCAAAAAGCCTTTATCCGCAAGCTGGTTGTTGAGGCCACTCAAATCCACTCCGGCGCCGCTGCCCGGACGGGCAGACGTGTCGTAAAGCGGTTCCCCGAAAGGTTGCCTAATCAATCCCATTCGAGCGCTCCCTTCTTCCACTCATATATGAAGCCGATTGTGAGAACGCCAAGAAAGATCATCATGGCCCAAAAGCCGAAAGCCCCCGCTTCCTTGAATGCCACGGCCCAGGGAAACAGGAAGGCCACCTCCAGATCGAATACGATGAAGAGGATGGAGACAAGGTAGAAGCGCACATCGAACTTCATGCGGGCGTCGTCGAACGCCGGAAAGCCGCATTCGTAAGCTGCGAGCTTTTCCGGGTCTGGCTTACTCGGTGCAACGAGGAACGGCGCTATGAGAAGCGCCAACCCTATGACCAGCGCGACCGCGAAAAAGATCACAAGTGGCAGGTACGTTAGAAGCAGGTCATTCATGAGTGCTCGCGTGAGGTTCGTTTGCCGCTACCGATACGCCGGAAGCGCGCCCGGCGCAATCGCACTTTTCACTTCGCGGCCACGGCTCCGCACAAGTTTCGTCAGCTTGTAAGCAGGAGGCCGCCGATCGCAAGCGCGAGAGCCGGCGGCATGGCAATAACGCCGGCACGTAAGAATTCCCTGGCGCTGACGCGAAGACCTTCACGGCGCAAGGCCACCAGCCAGAGAATGGTCGCAAGCGAGCCTGTTACCGAAAGGTTGGGGCCGAGATCTACGCCGATCAGAAACGCCCCTGACACGGCCGGCGGAAACTGAAGCGGATCCAGCGCTGAGCGGGCGAGGAGGCCGGCGGGTAAATTGTTGATGAGATTCGAGACAGCGGCCACGCCGGTTCCTGCGGCCCACACGGTTGCCGTTACCGAATGCCGCGCGCCCCAATTCAATGCTTGAGCGAGATGAGCGGCGGCTCCAGTGTTATTCAGCCCCTCGACCAGGACGAAGAGTCCGGCCACGAGAGGAAGAATGCCCCAGGCGATGCCCTGCAGCAAAGGCCCAGGCGGCTCCTTCTCGCGGCGAAGCACTGCAAACGATGTTGCGGACCCGGCCGCGAAGGTGGGCGCGCCGAGGGCAATACCGAATGCCGATGACATCAAAAGGGCGATGGCCGTCAGTGCCAAGCCAAAAGCCGTATAGCGCCCACCATGCGAGAGCGGGAATGCGGCGGCGTCCGGTGCTACCGGCGCGGAAAGCTCATTTCGAAAAATCCAGCGTAAAGCAACGTAGGTCGCCGCAATCGCCAAAATCGAGGGCAGGAGAAACTGCTCGAGCCACTGCAGCAAAGGGGGCAGACTATTGCCGTAGAGGACGAGATTGGCAGGGTTTGAGATCGGCAGAACGAAGCTCGCGGCGTTCGCAATGAAAGCGCAAATATAGAGATAGGAAAGCGGGTTGGCCTTCGCTGCTTTTGCCGCCGCATAAACCGCGGGCGTAAGCACGACGGCCGTCGCGTCGTTGGAGAGGAAGACAGTCACCACGATGCCGGCGCAATAGACGAGAGCGAACAATCTTTGCGCCGAGCCTTTCGCTGCCATTGCTACATGCGTTGCCAGCCAATCGAAAAGCCCGTGCAACCGCGCAAGCTCTGCAAGCAGCATCATGCCCGTCAGAAAGAGATAGACATCGGTCCCCTTTGCTATGGCGGGCAAGGCTTCGCGCCAGGGCAAAAGTCCAAGCAGCAGCAACAGGCCGGCGCCAAGAATAGCCCAAACGGCTTCCGGCAGGCCCCAAGGCCGGATAACGACGCCGCCCGCGGAAGCAGCCGCGATGCCCCAGGTTGCCAGCTCTGCAATGGTCATGTGCCCCATGTTGCCTACGCGTGAGCCTTCTCCACCGCGCGGCCTACCCGGTCCGCTGGCCGGAAGTCAAGCGATTCTGGCACGAAAAACAAGTAGATCGAGAAGGCGCCGGCGGCGCAGGCCGCGAGAAATAAGTAGGCCGCAGAAAAGCCGGCGCGGTCCACGATCAAGCCTGCCACGCTATTGCTGAGCGCGGCTCCAAGTCCCCAGCTGGCACCGGAGGCGCCGAGCGCAAAATTATAGCGGCCCGAACCCCGGGTAAAGTCGGCGACGACAACGTAAAAGAGCGCGCCGAAAATTCCCGCGCCCACCCCATCGAGAAACTGTATCGCGACGACAGAATAGGGGTCGCTCGCAATTGAGAACAGGACCCCGCGTAGAGGAAGCGCAGCGAAGCCGGCGAGAAAAATGGGTTTCCGGCCCCAGCTATCCGCTTTATGTCCAGCGAGGATCGCCATCGGCACCATCACCGCCTGCGCTGCGACGATGCACGACGCCATGAAAAGCGTGCTTAAATCTGTATGCCCCTCTGTATGCCCCTGCGAGAGCTTCTCACCCGCCAGCGGAAGCATGGCAGCATTCGCGAAGTGGAAGAGCGTGATCGCGGCCGTGAACCGGAGCAGCTGTTTATTGTGCAGGATGTAGCTCAGGCCGCCAGAAGCGTCGCCGGCGCCTTCCTTATCGCCTCTGGCCATATCGTGGTCGATCGAACGCCCATCGACGGCATAGACGGCCAGGATGCTCGCGGCAGCAAGACCCGCAACCATCCAGAGCACAGCCACGGGCGCTCTCGCGTAGCGCCCCTTGCCCGGCGAACGTTAGCGGCGGGGCAAAGTTCCCGGGTCCGGGTTTTCGCGTTTTTCCCGAAGGCCGCGCCCCCGCTGAGCAAGGCTTCGCACCGCACCGATAAAACTGTCGCTCCTCAGCGGCTTCGACATATAGAGATCCGCGCCGGCGGAGGTGTGATACTCCTCCGCGCCCTTCATCGCATGCGCGGTCAACGACAGAATGGGGATGCAGCGCTTCCAGTCATCCCGCGTCCGTATGACTGCGATCGCTTCGATGCCCGTCATAACCGGCATTTGACTATCCATCACGATGAGATCGAAGTCTGCTCTCTCAAGTTCCTCCAGAGCTTCTACGCCGTTCGACGCGCACCGCGCCTCACAGCCCGCGGCCTGAAGAAGTGCTACGACCAGTTTCAAATTGATCGGATGATCTTCGGCGACGAGCACTTTGTACGGATATGCGCTAAACAAACACTTAGCCAAGCTTGCACCGCCGTCGCATGCGCCCGCCGCCTGCCGCTTTTGAGTAAGCTTTGGGCGGTTGTATTGCTCCGCAGCGTCCGGCGCCCGCTCCGCTGCCTCCCCCTCCCCGGCAGCATGTCCGATATATACGAAGCCGCCCGGCTCAGCCGCCTCATCGAAGAAGGGCAGAATTTCGAGGTCCAGCCAAATGGCTGTACCGTTCTTTCTGTAGTTCAGTATCCGGGTTTCGATGGGCTTTCCCGCGCGCAGTGCCCGCCCGATAGCCGCAGCCGCGTCGCGGTCCGTTTCCGGACCCTCCAAGAACTGCACTGGCATCCGGCCTGCGATATCCTCGAGTGCGTACCCCATGACGCTTGCGAATGTTCCGTTCACCCAAAGCGTTAGCCCGTCCGCATCCGTCACCAAAACGATGGCCTGCGCGCTCCTCGAAGCTTTTGCGAGCAACGCGTCCTGGGCGCGCGTTAGAACTCGATCGTACTTTGGAACCATTTCTGCCTCGACCGCATTGTGCAGCGCCGGGGCGGGAAGGCCCCATGTCTTACGGTTTTCCGTAATACTGCAAGGCTGTCACACTGACGTCACAAACCGCCGGGTCAAGGCGATTTAGATCGCTAAATTAAGGAAAATCAGTATTTCCAGCCCGCAAATAGAGAATAATTGCGGCTGCAAGATTTACAGTTTCTTAACAATTGGAAGCTGCGGAGGCCGCACTCAATAGATCTCGGGAACGTACATTTCGTATGGAATGTGACAACGCGCCCAAGCCGCTAAGGGCCGGCCGCAACGCGGCCTGCGGAGTCTTGCTTGCCGCGGCCGCTGCTAATCGTCGTAATCCAGCCATTCGATTTTTCGTTTTTGGAATTCTGCTCCGCGGCATCCCGTTTGGGGGGATTGTCCTTCGTCGCGCCTTCCGCGAGCATGAAACCATAAAGCAGCCCAGCAGCCACGGCGCCCGCGATTCCCAACGTGTACGGTAGCCAAAACCGTTGGCGTACGATAGCAGCTACAATGGCTGCGATTCCCTGCGTGTACGGTTGCCGCTGCCGTTGGTGTCTTACGGGCTCTGTATCCTCGGAGGAAACAATTTTCTCGGTTGGCGCGCAGTATGACCCTGCGTGGATAACGACAACCGTCGCGTTATCCTGATTTGGGCGGTGCTCGCCATCGATTGCGCCGATGAGCGCCCGGGCGACGGCGGTGGGCCCCATTTTTGAAAAGCGATCGGCCGTTTCGGCGATACGGCCTTCGGTCAGCGTGAGCAGGCCGTCGCTTCCCACGATAATCCAATCCTCGGGGTCGATCTCGTAACCTTCTTCCGGGAGATCGACCATCGGTACGGGTTCGCCGGTCAACGCGGACCTCAAGGCATTGCGATGGGGATGCTGCTCCGCATCGGCAGCGCTCATCTCCCCGCGCTGCACCATTTGGTTGAGCACAGGCATCATGGAATGGTCTTCGTTCAGACGGCGGATGCCGCGGTCACGCCTGATGAGATAGAGGATCGAGTCACCGACGCTCACCCAGCGCAACATGTCATCTTCGAGGGACACACCAACCAAGGTGCATCCCATGCCCGCCAGCTCCGGTTGCCGGCCTACGATGTCTTTAAGCGACGAATTGCATCTCTCAAGCGCGCGCTTCAACCGCGTTCGAATAGGCCCGCTTGAGCTTACATACTCCTCAAGGAAGACCGAAGTGGCGGTCTCGCTCGCCCGGGCGCCGCCGGCATGGCCGCCCATTCCGTCCGCGAGCACCGATATAAACCGGTCCGAAGACGCTTCGGCGCCGGTTTCACCTTGCGGCTGAAAATTATCGCCCAGAACACGATAGCCGCAGGCGTCTTCCTGCATCTGCCGCTTTCCCTGGGTTTTGCACGTTGCAATGCGAAAGATGCAATCCGTCATTGATCGACAACGTCGCTCCAGTCGAACTC